>SPLB01000025.1 GCA_004566265.1 Paracoccaceae bacterium
ACCGGTGGCAGATCCGTAGGCTCAACAGTGATCAGCTCAACCGGCTGGACAGCACGGGGTTGCGCCTTGGTCGTGGCACCCTGAACGCGCGTGGGCTGTTGACCACAGATATGCCTGCGCGCGCGATCCACGCGCGGGACCCAGGTCACATTCCCATCCAGCCCGGCCCGGATATAGACACAGCCACGACTGTCCACATATTGCTTTCCCAGAAAAGACATCGGTGGGAACTCTGCCGGGTCACCTTTTGTCCTTAACCCCTGTGCAGAAAGGGTCGACGGCAAGATAGACGCTAAGATCACGGATAGTGCGGCTAGTGTAGTTATTTTCATGCTCTGCCCCGCTAAATGTAGCGCGAGAATGCCCGATATGCCCCAGCGAGTAAAGAAAATGCTGGCGAAAATAAGGCGAAATCCTTGGGAGCTGCCGCCACCCAAACACACCTTCACTGGGAAATTAAAAACCACCGAACCCAGAGCAGAGTGCGGCGGCGCATTCTGGTTTATTTGGTGCCGAACATACGATCGCCCGCGTCCCCCAGTCCGGGAAGGATATAGCCCTTTTCATTGAGCCCACGATCCAGCGAGGCGGTAATGATCGGAACATCCGGATGCGCTTTTTTCATGCGCAACACACCTTCCGGTGTTGCCAGAAGGCAGAGGAAGCGAATGTCGGTCGCGCCAGCCTCTTTCAGCAAATCAATCGCCGCCACCGAAGAGTTACCGGTCGCCAACATCGGATCCACTGCAATAACCATCCGGTCAGAGATCTGTTTGGGCACCTTGAAGTAGTATTGTACCGGCTCCAGCGTTTCTTCGTCGCGGTAAAGACCCACAAAGCCTACACGTGCCAATGGCACCAACTCCAAAACGCCATCCAACATACCGTTCCCGGCGCGCAGAATCGACACCAGAGCCAGTTTCTTACCGTCCAGAATCGGCGCTTCCATGGTTTCCATCGGAGTTTCGATGGTTGTTGTGGTCAGCGGCAGGTCGCGGGTGACCTCATAAGCCAAGAGCTGGGTCAGCTCACGCAGCAGTTTGCGAAATTCTGCTGTTGTGGTTTCAATCTGCCGCATCATGGTCAGCTTGTGTTGGACCAGCGGGTGGTCGACGACGGTCAGATGCTCAGTCATTGGCGGCTCCTTCATGGGACTTTCTCCCAGTAACGCACCGCTTGCCGAAACAGGCAAGCCGGTTTTCAAATGCAAGATCTCAGGGTCAAAGAAAGCTCAGACCTGGACCTCGGTCCTGCAACCCCAAATGGGCGGCAACGCTTGCCGCGACGTCTGCAAAGGCCCGCGCCCCAATTGTGCCCTGCCCGGCGCCGCCAACAAGCACCGGCACCTGCTCTCGGGTGTGATCTGTTCCCGGCCAGCTTGGGTCATTGCCGTGATCTGCCGTCAGGATCATCACATCGCCCCCACGCAGGCGCGGCAGAATTTTGCCAATCTCAGCGTCAAACCATTCCAGCGCACGCGCGTAGCCCGAAATGTCGCGCCGGTGGCCATACAAGCTGTCGAATTCAACAAAGTTGGCAAACGTCAAGCTGCCCTCTTCGGCGTGTTTAACGGCATCAGACAAATGCTGCATCAGTTCGCTATCTGAACCTTTCTTCAAGGTATCAACCCCTTGCATGGTGAAGATGTCACCGATTTTACCAATGGCGTGGACCTTGCCACCCGCGGCCTGCACCCAATCATTGAGGATCGGTGCCGGCGGTTTAATGGCAAAATCACGCCGGTTGGTGGTGCGGGTAAAGCCCTCTTTGACCGAGCCTACAAAGGGGCGCGCAATCACGCGTCCGACTTTCATCTGGTGCAAATAGGGCGCCACAGCTTCGCAGAGCTCTAGCAATCGAGCGAGGCCAAAGCGCTCTTCATGCGCCGCAATCTGAAACACGCTGTCTGCCGAAGTGTAGCAGATTGGCAGCCCACCCTCCAGATGCTCTGCCCCATGCTGTTCAATTATGTCAGTGCCCGAGGCATGGCAATTGCCAAGGATCGCCGAGGTGCCCGCTTTGTCGCAAATATGCGCCACAAGATCTGCTTCAAAGGCCGGAACCGTTTCTGGAAAGTAGCGCCAATCCCACGGCACCGGCAACCCGGCGAGCTCCCAATGGCCAGACGGCGTGTCCTTGCCGGGGCTCTCTTCTGCGGCACACCCCCAAAGCCCGGTCGGTTCCGCGTTTAAGCCCGGAACGGCCTGGACCGATGCCAAACGCGCCGCAGCCCCCAGCCCAAGCGCATCAAGGTTCGGCAGATGGAGCGGGCCAGAGCGCCCCTCCTCTGCCCGGCCTTCGGCGCAGGCCTGCGCGATATGGGCCAGCGTATTGGCGCCCTGATCCGGCAGATCCCTATTGAAAAAGCGTCCGGCATCCGGTGCACCGCCAATGCCGACGGAATCCATCACCACAAGAAACGCGCGCGCCATCACCCCAGCCTTTCAACCAAAAGCGCCGGAACCTCGGGTGCCTCGTGCGAAATTGTCACTGACGCCCGCAAGTGCGCGGCTTCTGCGCTCACAACGTCGGCGCGGGCGCCATGAATGCGGGCGATCACGTCGCCCACGCCAACCGCCGCGCCAAGCGGCAACAGGTCCGAAATGCCCACAGCCGGGTCGATTTTATCACTCTCTGAGAGGCGGCCGCCGCCCAGACGCACCACAAGATGGCCGAGCGCTTCGCCATCCATTGCCGTTACAAAACCGTCAGCGCCGGCGCGGACCTCCAGAATTTCCGGCGCAACCGCCAAATGCGCCCGCCAATTGCCCTCGAAATCCAGGGGACCGCCCAAGGCGACAATCATCTTGGCAAAACAGGACTTTGCCGTGCCATCGCGCAGCGCTGCCATAATCTTTGCGGACCCCTCTTCCGCATCCGTCGCAAGGCCCGCCTGCGCCAGCAGCACACCGCCGAGTGCTTCGGTAATTTCAAAGATCCGACCACGGCGTTCTCCGGAGAGCGCCCGCATGACTTCCGCCACCTCCAGCGCATTGCCCAAAGACGGCACCAGCGGCTGATTCATATCCGTGATCATACCAACAGTGGCGCAGCCGGCCGCATTGGCGGTGTCCACCAACGAGCTCGCCAGCGCACGCGCTTCGCCTGGGGTTTTCATAAAAGCACCAGAGCCGATTTTTATGTCCAATATCAGCGCCTCGGGACTGGCCGCCAGTTTTTTCGACAAGATCGACGCAGTGATCAGATCTAAACTGTCGACCGTCGCGGTTACATCGCGCACCGCATAAAGACGTTTGTCAGCCGGGGCGATCGCCCCCGTGGCTCCGACAATCGCGCAGCCGACCTCGGCCACGATCCGGCGCAGGCTGTCCTCAGACACATGTGTGTTCACACCGGGGATGGCCTCAAGCTTATCCAGCGTACCGCCGGTGTGCCCCAATCCGCGGCCAGAGATCATTGGAACATAGGCCCCACACACG
>SPLB01000162.1 GCA_004566265.1 Paracoccaceae bacterium
AAGAAGGACACGCGCGGATCGTCCGACATGGTCACCTGCCAGAGCGCGAAGTCATGACCGGCGTTGGCCCAATTGCAGTGAAGGTGCCGCGCGTGCGTGCCGGTCGGTGCCGCGTGCCAGGTCATCTCGGGATCAAACCAGATCGAGAGCGAACCGCGCTGCTTCAGTGCCGTGTTGTACGAAGGCCAGATCCTGGTCTTGTACGTCGTAAGGGACCAAGTGCTCATGCAAGCCAGCTACCACGCTGGATTCAAAAAGGGAATCCCTCACAGCATTTGTGCAACAAAGCCAGTTCAAGGCACGGATGATTGCGGTTCGCTACATGTAATCTTTCCATTCCTGATCGCGAAAGCTAGCAACACCCAAAACGGAGGTTTGTTGCGCGGGGTGCTGACTGCTCTTGACATAGATAATATATCTATATATCATGAATTATGGATACAATAAATGCACACCTCGCTTTTGCCGCACTTGGCCAGCCCACGCGTCTCAAGATTTTTCGTGTCCTCATAGCTGCTGGAAGCAGAGGTATCGTTGCTGGGGATATTGGCGAGATGCTTGGTGTTCGACAAAATACCTTGTCAAACAATCTCTCGTCGCTTGTGAATGTGGGGTTGATCCGCAATCAACGTGAGGGACGGTCAATCCGGTACTTCGCCGACTTTGACGGTATGAGCCAGTTACTGAGCTATTTGCTGCACGATTGTTGTGGAGCAAGCAGAATTGCTTGCGAAGCGCTTGTTGATGACATTGCTTGCACCGCAGCCGCGATACCATCCAATCCAGAGCAAAAGCAGTAATCCGCGTGAACTCGATAAGTGGATAAAATCTTACTATGGCACTTTTAGTCGAACTTGATAACGTGGTACTTCCATTACCAAATCCTGCGCTTTATGCAGAGGGCGATGATAAGCACGCAGCGCGTATTCTAATCCTGTACGGTAGCCTACGCACACCGTCTTACTCGCGCTTCGCTGCTTGCGAGGCCGAAAGAGTACTACGGCACCTCGGCGCAGAAGTTCGGATTTTTGACCCGACCGATCTGCCCCCTCCTGACACTGCCACGGATGCGCACCCAAAGGTAGCTGAGCTGCGCGAACTCGCGATTTGGTCAGAAGGTATGGTTTGGTCTAGCCCAGAGAGGCACGGTGCCATGACTGGTATCATGAAGTCCCAGATAGACTGGCTTCCGTTATCAAGCGGCGGTGTCCGCCCGACGCAGGGCAAGACGTTGGCGGTGATGCAGGTTTGTGGCGGCTCGCAAAGCTTTAATACGGTAAATCAGATGCGACTTCTCGGGCGATGGATGCGGATGATAACGATTCCAAATCAATCTTCAATTCCAATGGCATGGGGTGAATTTGATGGAAAAGGACAGATGCGGCCATCGCGGTATCAGCTTCGGATTGTTGATGTGATGGAAGAGCTGATGAAATTTACCGTCCTGACCCGGGGCCATCAGCAACATCTGACAGACCGATACTCGGAGCGTGTCGAAGCGGCTGCGAAACGCGACCGCCTAAAGCCATCCGATGATTAATGGGCACAACAAACAATACGGCAGGCTCGCCCGCACGCTGCGCGCGCTGGATCGAAGATCCGAGCAACCAAACTTCTTGCTACTCATGTCTGTGTTCCCGCTTGTCGGCTACCTTGTCCCATTGCTTCCCACGCAACTTTTACTCGTTGCACTGTCGTTCCTGCATCGCGCCCAGTGGCTGTCAATAGCACTGAGCTTTCTTGTAGCAACCAGTGTTGGCGCATTCTTAACGTCGGCGTTGATCCAGTCCATAGGCGGTGGACTTAAAGACTATCTGTTGTCCAGTTCTGAAAACGCCCGCCAAGTGGCAGAGATTATTGCGATCCACGGCTTATGGGCGGTCGCTATCCTAGCGCTCTTACCATGGCCTCCACGATCCGCCGTGTTAATCTGTGCCTTTATTGGGCTAAACCCGGTTGCAATTGCGGTATCGATACTCGCAGGGCGCATCGCGCCGACTGTTTTACTTGCTTGGTTCGCCGCCCATTCTCCCGATAGACTTCGACGTATCGGTTGGTTTGGCGACGCGTTCGAACATATTGAGAAACTCCGAAAAGGGAGGACATCGGATATGTAGCATGCCGAAAATCGCAACACACAGGATAATTTGCAACAGAGCCCCAAAACCTAACACTTCAGATTGGCCTAGAGGCCAACGCGCCTTGGAACGTGCTTGCTATTTGATGGCATCACGCTTCAAGGCGCGAAACCAAATGGCCGAGTTTTGCTCCGCCCCAATGGCAGGTTTTTACTCCGCCGTTGACACTTCGTGGAACCTTGCGTGCGAACGCTACATATCCGGGGATTGGACGAGGACAACCCCAACAGGTTCTGGAACAACGAGGCCGGGGACTGGGTTCCCGAAGAGCATCGGTAGAAGGGTTCTGAACTGTGTAACTGCGTCCGTCGACATCGGGCATTCGCTTCACCCTGAATGCAATTGTAGAAATGCCAAACATCCCCGCAGCACGTCACTAGAATTTCCCCGCCAAAAGTGTCTTGGATCAGAGCACTTGTCGCGTCGTACCGTCCGTTCGCAGGGTTCTCTTTTGACCACTGCTTGGCAGTCTCAGTAGACCGGGCTCGTTCAAATGCAGCCCTGACTCGCTCTTCACTAGAGATCATACCCATTACACCTCAATTGACTCGGACGGGATCCCTTGCCAGTGGCATATGGTGCTGACTTTTTCCTCGTAAACTGACAATTCGCTAGATGTGCGGGACCCATTTTGCGCTCAAGCAGGCTTGGCTGAGACGCAAGTTGGCTCGTTCTTTGCTAGCTTATCGCCGATCGCGTTCATGGCGGTCTCTTTTAAGACTTCCGTCAGCTCTAC
>SPLB01000163.1 GCA_004566265.1 Paracoccaceae bacterium
ATTGCTGACAAGCCCTTGCAAGAAACTTCGAGTGTCCAGTCCGCTTAGGCGTAGTATGCGGCGCGCTCTGCTGGGCTGAGAAGCGGTCTGTGACATGATCGTCTCCTGATCGACGGCAGGGCATGGGTGCCTGCCAGAGAAAAGATGTGCCCGACTTGCGGGTTTTGCGCAAGCCGTTTTGAGGTGCCTCTATCCCACCAAGCGTTGCTTGAGACGATGCAGCCAACCGCCCGCAATCGGGGGGGCATTAGTGCCGCGGCTCCGGCTCTGGGCCTGAAGACCTGCGGTGTCGACCACCTCTTTACCATTTTCGAACTGCAAACGGTAAAGGTCAGCATAGATGCCGCCGCGCTCCAGCAGCTCATTGTGACTGCCTTCGTCCATGACCTGGCCGCGTTCCATCACAATAATCTTGTCGGCATTGCGAATGGTCGCCAGACGGTGGGCGATCACCAGCGTGGTGCGCCCTTTGGACAAGCGTTCCAGCGCTTTGTGGATCACATGTTCGGATTGCGCATCCAAGGCCGAGGTCGCCTCGTCCAGCAAAAGGATCGGCGTGTCGCGCAAGAGCGCGCGGGCAATGACCACGCGCTGGCGCTGCCCCCCGGATAGGGCAGACCCGCGCGGCCCAACAGGGGTTTCCAGCCCTTTTGGGAGTTTTGGCAAAAAATCCGTGACATGGGCTGCATCCAGCACCTCTTGCAGACGCGCATCGCTGATGTCAGTGCGGCCGAGCGTAATGTTTTCGCGCAAAGATTCGTCAAAGAGCAGCGCGTCTTGGGTCACGACTGAAAAGAGCCCGCGCAAATCGGTCAAACCCATCGCAGCGACAGGCACACCTTCGACGGTGACAGAGCCTGCCTGCGGATCCACAAGACGGGTCAGAAGGTTGAATACGGTTGATTTCCCAGCTCCCGAGGCCCCAACAAGCGCGGTGGTTTTCCCGGATTCCGCAACCAGAGACAGGTTTCGCAGGACGCGGGCTTCACCATAGGAAAGATCCACGTTTTCCAGCCGCACCTCGGGCAAAGCCTTGGGCGCAGCGATGGGGGCAGGGGGAGACACCAGTTCGATGGGGGCATCCATCAGTTCCTTGATACGCTCCAATGCCGCGGCAGCGGCCTGCCAAACTCCCATGATGCCCGCCAGTCGTCGCATGGGGTCAAAAGCCAGACCAATTGCAGTGAAAAAGCTCATGAACTCACCGACGGTCTTTTCGCCCGCAATGATTTCGTGACCTCCGAAAAAGATCACGCCCATCACACCGATGCCCGCTATGATATCCACCAACCCCGAGGCCGACGCTGTGCCAAGTGAGGCGCGCACCTGCGCGCGTACGAAGGCTTTCGTTGAGGTGATGTAGCGGTTCGCCTGATAGCTTTCGAGCGCATTGAGCTTGATCGGCACAATGCCATGGAAAATCTCATCAAGGCGCGTGGCCTGCACTGCGCCCAGATCTCGCGCTTGGCTGGCTTTTTTACGCACGTAGCGCTGCATGATCGACAGCGGCAACACCAAAAGAGGCACGCCGACGAGCGTGATCAGTGTCCAGCGCCAATCGACGCTGATGGCCACTGCCAGCACGGCCACCAGCTGAGTTACATCACGACCGGTGCCTGTGATGAGCGTTTTCCAGACTTGATTGATGGCCATCACATCAGCTTGAATGCGCTGGATAAGATAACCGGGCGGATGCACCTGATGGAAGCTGGCGTCCTGTTGGATCAGCCGTTTCAGCATGTCAGTGCGCAAATGCGCTTCTGAGCGTTGGCCGATAATGGCCAACAAAACCTTCTGCGAGACGCTGGAAATCGCGCGAAAGCAGAAGATCCCAAAAAATGCGAGGCTCACCCAGACCAGCGCATTTTGGTTCCCTGCAACAAACACAAGGTCAAACATCGGCTGCATCATGTAGCTGATGCCGCCGACGGTTGCGCCTTCCAGCAGCATGAAGACCACAGCCAGCGTCAGAAGCCCCACGTGCTGATGCAGGTATCCTCGCCAGAGCCAGCCCATCAATTCGCGGGAGGACATGGGGGTGCTGCTCATATCAAAATTCCTTAAGGTCGGGCCGTGCTGCGTCATGGCCCTGAGGGCTGTGGCCGGTTGCGCGGGTCTACGGTGTGCGTCATTTAAGCAGCTCTGCAGTGAGGTTCAAGCTGCAGGGTAGGTCGCTGTATTGATACAGAGACTTCTGATTGACGTGCCACATGCTCTGGTTAGGCTGCGACGCACCTGATTTCGGGCATTCATAGAACACAAAGGATCACTGCGATGGGTTCTACCGATCTGCTTTCCGCTGGGCGCTCTTATCTCGCCATTCCCGGACCTTCCGTCATGCCAGATTCGGTGTTGCAGGCGATGCACCGCCCGTCGCCGAATATCTATGGCGGAGAGCTGCTGGAGCTGACAGAGAGCGTGATCCCTGACCTTGCCCGCGTCGCGCGTACCAAGCACAATGTGGCGATCTATATTGCCAATGGACATGGTGCCTGGGAGGCCGCTTTGTCCAACACGTTGGTGCCGGGCGACCGTGTGCTGGTGCCAGCCTCGGGCGCCTTTGCTAGGGGCTGGGGCGACATGGCTGCGGGACTTGGCGTAGAAGTCGAGGTGCTGGATTTCGGTCTTAAAGCCCCTTTTGATTTCGGACGTATTGCAGACGTGCTGGCTGCGGATAAATCCCACAGCATAAAAGCTGTTCTGGGCGTCCATGTGGACACGTCAACCTCAATCCGCAACGATATATCGGCCCTGCGCACATGCCTTGACGAGGCCAGCCACCCTGCACTGCTGATGGCAGACTGTATTGCCTCGCTTGGGTGCGACCCGTTCGAGATGGACGACTGGGGCGTGGATGTGATGGTCGCGGGCTGTCAGAAAGGGTTGATGGTCCCGGCGGGGGTGTCGTTTGTGTTCTTCAATGACAAGGCTGCCGCCGTTCGCACAGCCCTGCCGCGTGTCAGCCGCTACTGGGACTGGGTCCCGCGCACCGAGCCCCAAGTTTTCTATCACTATTTTGGCGGCACCGCGCCCACACATCACATGTATGGTCTGCGCGCTGCGCTGGATCTGATCCACGATGAAGGGATGGACAATGTCTGGGCCCGGCACGCGCGATTGGCGCGCGCAATCTGGGCCGCCTGCGACAGGTGGAGCGATATAGAGGGGGAGGGACTGCAATTGAATGTCCGTGATGTGAACCTGCGGTCCCATGCTGTCACAGCGCTTTGGTTGCCGTCACCTAACGGCACTGCGTTGCGGAGTTGGTTGGAAGAGAAGCTTGGTTTGACCCTTGGGATTGGCCTTGGAATGGCGCCCTCGGACAGTCCTGAATGGCATGGGCATTTCCGCCTGGGGCATATGGGTCATGTGAACGGCCATATGATCTTAGGTCTCCTCGGCGGTATAGAGGCTGGCTTGAAGGCATTGTCGATCCCGCATGGCGATGGTGCACTGGCCGCAGCGGCCGAAGTGGTGGCAGGTAAGGAGGGCTAATCACCGCAGGCGTGCACCGGGATTTAGTCGAGTGCGCGTGCCGCACGCAGCTGGCGTATTTCAAGGCGATTAATCATGTGATTGATAACAACCGCCATCACCAGTACGGGAATAGGGCCGAACAACAGCCAGATCGCAAAAAAGATCCAGGGCAGGTTCACGGCCAGAAAACTCAGCGCGGTGCGCAGCATTTCGGTCGTGTCGGGCCCTTCGAGTTCACTCAGCAACGGGTCTTTCATTGTCACCTCCGGCGGCAGCTTCAGGCAGGATCTATTTAAAGATCTAGCGCGATGAGGGTAAATCGCGAGTAAAGTCTTTTGTTTTTTCGCGCTTGCCTTACGCCGGGGCGATAAATCATGGCGAACCTGCGCGTGCAGCGGCAAGGGCTTTGGGCAGGGCGATTTCAAAGGCCGATAGCCCTGTCTCTGGGCCGCAGCTGATCCGGATACAGCGATCTTGCGGCGCAACAAGGGGCATGCGCACAAAAATATCGCGCGCGCGCAATTCCGCTAGAACCTTACGGGCAAACGCCCCGTCCACAGCGCAATCTAGAGTCACAAAATTGGTGGCTGAGCGTAGCGCTGTCAGACCATTGGCCGAGGCAATTTCGCTGATCCGTGTGCGGGCCGTGCGGATTTGGGCCTGCACATGTGCCAACCACTCCTGATCCGCCAGCGCAGCCAATGCGCCCGCTTGGGCAATTCGGTTCACCCCAAAATGATTGCGCACCCGGTGGTAGGTGGCAATAAGATCAGCCTGCCCCAGAACGTATCCGACCCGGGCCCCGGCCATCCCGTAGGCTTTGGAAAACGTGCGAAACCTCAGCACACGCGGATCATCAATGGGCAGCACCGCCGCCGTGCCTTCGGGTGCAAATTCCAAGTAGGCTTCGTCCAAAATCAGCAGCGCACCATCAGGCAGCATATCCAATGCTTGCACGATTCGATCCCCGTCATGCCAGCTTCCCATCGGGTTGTCGGGGTTTGCCAGATAGACGAGTTTTGCCCCGACCTCAGCCGCGCGAGTCATCAGGGCTTCGGGATTTTCGTGATCGTTTTCACAGGGCACCTGTGAGCCTCCCCATCTGAACTGGTCCACCGCTATGTTTAGGAAACGGAGGATCAAGAATGGCAAACAAGCGCCCGAAGCCAGAAGAGATTGTCTCGAAG
>SPLB01000026.1 GCA_004566265.1 Paracoccaceae bacterium
CCAATCGCATCACCCCAAAGAGGTAATGCGCCTGATCGCGGTCCAGAGGAACCGATTGCCCTGCCCCCAAGGGGTGTTCTACATACAGTCTGACTTTTGCACTCATGAGAGACTACATATGCAAGGCAAGGCCCCAACGCCAGACGGTCAGGTTCAGGATGCGGTAAAAGGCAACTGGGTTGACACACTCGCGCCGGAATGGACACGCCCCTACCTTCGGCTCAGCCGGGCGGATCGCCCGATCGGCACTTGGTTGCTGTTCCTTCCCTGTCTCTGGGGTTTGCTCCTGGCAATGCTGAACAGCCAATCAGCCACATGGGGTGATCTGTGGATCGCAGTGGTCTGTGCCGCAGGGTCCTGGCTCATGCGCGGGGCGGGCTGTACGTGGAATGACATTGCCGACCGGGATTTTGACGCAAAAGTTGCACGAACCCGATCGCGCCCTATCCCCGCAGGCCAGGTGACGGTCAAAGGCGCGCTGGCCTGGATGGCACTGCAGGCGCTACTCTCTTTTGGCCTTCTGCTGACTCTGAATGGGCCAGCCATTTCAATGGGCGTTCTGGCGCTGCTGCCGGTGGCGATTTACCCCTTTGCCAAGCGGTTCACATGGTGGCCGCAGGTCTTTCTCGGGGTGGCATTTAACTGGGGCATCCTGCTGGCCTGGGTCGCACACACTGGCAGCCTCGGCTGGCCTGCGGTTGTTCTTTATGCCGCCGGTATGACGTGGACGCTCTTTTATGACACCATCTACGCCCATCAGGACACCGAAGATGATGCGCTGATCGGGGTGAAGTCCACCGCCCGCCTGTTTGGGGCCCGCAGCCCCATGTGGCTGCGCCGCTTTCTTACCGCCACGGTCGCCCTGATGGCGATTGCGATTATTTCGGCCCTGCAGAGCGCAGCATCGGTGCTCGCTCTTGCGCTAGCTTTGGTCGCCCCATGGGCCATGGGCTGGCATATGGTCTGGCAGCTGCGGCGGTTTGATGATGAAGACCCCGAAAAGCTGCTCGCCGTGTTCCGCTCAAACCGTGACACCGGCCTGATTCCGCTCATTTTCCTGGGCCTGGCAATGTTGACCTGATTTGCCTGGCCCGCGTGATTGATCCACGCGGGCACAGGCTGTAAGACCATGGGCGACCAATTGCTTACGGAACTGCCGACCCAATGCGCCTGTCTTCGATTCTGATCTTTGCCACCACCTTTGCCAGCGCGGCAGGGCTGAGCTTGATCGTCGCAGGCTTTGCAGCCACGGCCCTGGAACAAGGCTCTGAAATCGCCGTGCGCCGCGCCCTGGACACAAATGGGTTCAGCTGGACCGAAGTGGCGGCAGACGGCTTGCAGGTCGAACTTTCAGGCCAAGCCCCGGATGAGGCCGATCGTTTTGCCGCCATCTCGCTGGTGGGCGGCGTTGTTGACGCAGCTCGTGTGATCGACAAAATGGAGGTCAAACCCTCCGACGGGATTGCGCCGCCGCGCTTTTCCACAGAAATCCTGCGCAATGACGCGGGCATTTCGATCATTGGCCTCATTCCGGAAAGCAGCAATCACACACGGATTTTGAACAGTCTTCAGGACCTGAACGAGGAGCTGTCCGTCACCGACTTTCTGGAAACCGCGGCCCACCGGGCCCCCGACGACTGGAATGCCGCACTGACCTTCGCGCTTGAGGCACTGGCTCTTTTGCCGCGCTCAAAAATCTCGGTTCAGGCCGGGATGGTGGAAATCATCGCGATTTCGGACAGCCCCGAGGCCAAAGCTGTTCTGGAACAACAGTTGAGCCGCATGCTCCCGGCCAATGTGAAGGGACAAATCGAAATTGCTGCACCGCGCCCGGTGATCTCTCCGTTCATTCTGCGCTATGTGCTGGATGAAAACGGAGGACGTTTTGATGCCTGCTCTGCCGAAAGCGCGCAGGCCCGAGTGACCATTTTGCGCGCAGCCCAAGAGGCGGGCCTACGGGCGACAGCCGAATGCTTAATCGGCCTTGGCGTCCCATCCGTGAATTGGGCACAGGCCGCTATACAGGCCATTCACAGCCTGTCCATGATCGGACAGGGCTCTGTCACTTTGTCGAATACGGATGTCACGTTAGTAGCCGCCATGGGCACCGAAGAGGCGCTGTTCGAACGCGTCGCAGGCGAACTGGAACAGGCCCTGCCCAGCGTGTTTGCGCTGCATGCGGTGCTCCCAAAACCGGAAGAAGACAAAAATTCGGACGCACAGGAATTCACCGCCACGCTCAGTCCCGAAGGACAGGTGCAGATGCGGGGACGCCTTGCAGATGACCTTCAGGGACAAACCGCCCAAAGCTATGCCCGCGCCCGGTTTGGAAGTCAGAACGTGCATCTTGCCACCCGCAATGTGGACGATCTGCCAGAGGATTGGGCGCTGCGGGTGTTGGCCGGCCTTGAGGCGCTTTCGCATCTGCAACGCGGCATCGTCACAGTGGGCGCGGACACAATTGCTCTGCGTGGGATGAGCTATGATGAAGACGCTTCGGCCCAAGTGTCCCGCATGCTGTCGGACAAACTGGGGGAAGCAGAGAACTACCAGCTCAATATCACATACGAGGCGCCACCCGCTTCGCCGGAACAACTTATGGCCCCAGCCCTCTGCGAGGCAGAGCTGGCCGCCGTGCAGCGGGTTGAAAAGATCGCGTTTGAGCCTGGCTCCGCAACCGTAGCCGACGGCAGTCAGCGCGTGCTGGACAAGATTGCCGCCGTTCTCGAACAATGCGGCGAGCTGCCCCTCGAAATTCAAGGACACACCGACAGCCAGGGCCGTGAGACCATGAACCTGAACCTCAGCCAGGCACGGGCGCAGTCGGTGCTGAACGCGCTTGCTGCACGCCGCCTGCTGACCGGCACCTTCAGCGCCAAAGGCTATGGTGAGGCAGAGCCCATTGCCGACAATGGCAGCGAAGAAGGCCGCGAGGCCAATCGGCGGATTGAGTTCCGCCTGTTCAAGGAAAAAAGCACAAGCGCCGAGGCGCAGGAAGGGAACGCAGGCGAATGAACAGAACCGAGTTCATCCTGACCACAGCTATTATTTTATTTGTGGCTTTTGCACTGGGATGGTTTGCAAACTGGCTGGTCCATCGCTTTACCCGCGTTCGCCAAAGCGACGTGGCGGATCTGGACCGGATGAGCCAAGAGCTCCACGAGGCGGAAGAGACCCGCGACCAGGCCATCACCTATCTGCAACAACGCGAAGCAGAGCTCAGCAATCAAATCGCCCAAACAGAGGCTGAACTGCGCGCAGCAATGGACGGTCTGCGCGATGCCCGACAGGAAAACGACGCCCTGCGCAACCAAGTGAACGGCGGCTAACCCCGCCGAGCGCAACCGCATCTACCTACCAGCGGTTCAATGCCTCTTCGTCTTCATCTTTGGCCGAGACCCATTTGGCACGCCCATCCTCTAGGATCTCTTTCTTCCAGAATGGCGCGCGGGATTTCAGGTAGTCCATCAAATATTCCGCCGCTTCAAAGGCAGCCATACGGTGACGGGCCGCCGTGGCGACCATCATGATCTGATCGCCGGGCACCAGACGCCCATGGCGATGGATCACCAGGGCATCGGTCAGCGACCAGCGCGCCACGGCCTCGGTCGCGATCTTCTCCAGCGCTTTTTCGGTCATACCGGGATAGTGTTCAATTTCCATCATCGCCATGGCGCCAGTGTCTGCTTCGCGCACCACTCCGGAAAAAGTCACCACCGCCCCCGCGCCTTTGGCCGCATCTGAAAACGCCTGAGCCTCTGCTCCAAAATCAAAAGAGGCGTCCTGAACGACGATCTTCATCGGCTCAGCCACCGGTCATCGGTGGGAAAAACGCCACTTCACGAACGCCTTCTAACGGGGCGTCAAAGTCGCTGAGCTCCTGATCCAGCGCCACGCGCAGGGCCGACAGATCAGAAAACGCGGCTTCATACCGCTCTTCGCGGGATTTCAATTCTGCGACCAGGTCCGCCACAGTGGAGGCAGAGGTTTCGATCTTTTCCTTTGGCACACCAATGCGTTCGCGCACCCAGGCGAAATACATCACATCCATTACGTCGTCTCCTGCAGGTGCGGCAGAGCCTTTTTCAGGTAGTCAGCGCCGGTAATCAACGTCAGGGCCGCTGCAATCCACAAAAGCACAAGCCCCGCCGTGCCCGCCCAGATCGTTCCCTGCAAGAAGAATCGCAAACCGACCATATCGTCTTCTGTGCCGGACAGGATCGCCTCAATAATCGCGGGGTCCATGCCAAGGCTGCCGACCACCAGATGATGTTCAAAAATGCCCTGCGCAAACAGGGTGGCAATGGCCACCATCTGGGCAGTGGTTTTCCATTTCGCAAGCTTGGTAACCTTCAACGTACCCGCCGTATCGCCAAGGAATTCGCGCAGGCCGGACACAAAGACCTCGCGAAACAGAATCAATGCCGCAGGCAGCGCCAGCCAATAGCTCCAATCTGGACCTGAAAAGCCCACAAGGATCATGAGGGCAATAACCACCATGGCCTTATCCGCAATCGGGTCCAGCATAGCGCCGATTTTGGTCTGCTGCTTCCAGGCGCGCGCCAGATATCCATCAAACCAATCGGTCACCGAAGCCCCGATGAACAGGACAAGAGCCGCCCAATCCGCATAGGGCCGCGACAGGGCAAGAAACACCAATGCGAGCGCAGGCGCAGCCAGCAGGCGTAAGAGGGTTAAGATATTTGGTATGTTCCAGATCATGCGGATATACCTAACGCCTGATCGCAGGCGCGAAAAGGGAAGAGCGCACAGGAGGCGCGTTTCTTTTCCAGCGACCTCAGACCAAGGCTTGATGAGCAACCAAAGGGGCGACTTGGTCCAACGCATTTTCCCGCCTGCTGCGGGCCTGAGGCTCAGCTGTCTTGGAAGTAGTTGTAAATCTTTTCGGCCAGCGCCGCAGAAATGCCATCTACCGCCTTTAAATCGGCGAGGTTGGCGCGGCTGACCGCCTTGGCGCTGCCGAAATGGGTCAGCAGGGCTTTCTTGCGGCTGGCGCCGCCACCTGCAATATCATCCAACGGGTTTGCGGCCATTGATTTTGCCCGTTTCGCGCGATGTGTGCCAATGGCAAACCTGTGTGCTTCATCCCGCATGCGCTGGATAAAATACAGAACCGGATCATTGCGCTGCAGGGCAAAGGCCCGTTCACCAGGGCGATAGAACTCCTCTTTACCGTGGTCACGATCTACCCCCTTGGCCACACCAACCATGGGAATATCCTGCACACCATGCTCTTCCATGATTTCGGCCACGGCTGAGACCTGCCCCGCACCACCGTCGATGAGCAACAGATCCGGCCACAGGCCTTTGTCACGGTCGGGGTCCTCTTTCAGCAAGCGGGAAAAGCGGCGGTTCAGAACCTCTTTCATCATCCCGAAGTCATCGCCCGGCACCAGATCATCGCCCTTGATATTGAACTTACGATAAGCGTTTTTCATGAAGCCCTCGGCTCCCATGACAATCATCCCACCCACTGCGTTTGTGCCCTGAATATGCGAGTTGTCATAGACCTCGATTCGCTGCGGTGGGCCCTCAAGACCAAAGGCATCGGCAATGCCACGCAGCAGTTTCGTTTGTGTCGCGCTTTCGGCCATGCGCCGGGCAAGGCTTTCGCGGGCATTGCGCACGGCGCTGGCCACCAGCTCGGTCTTTTCACCCCGCTGAGGCACAAGGATTTCCACCTTGCGACCAACCTTTTCGCCCAAGGCCTCGGCCATGACCTCTTGGTCTTCGATGTCGTCAGACAGAATCAACTGACGCGGCGGTTCCTTGGTGGAATAGAACTGCCCCAAAAACGCCCCCATCACCTCGGCAGGGCTCATGTCTTCGGCGACACGCGGATAGAAGTCCTGATTGCCCCAGTTCTGGTTCGCACGGATAAAGAACACCTGCACACAGGCCTGACCGCTTTCCATGTGAAGGCCAATAATATCCGCCTCTGCCACGCCGCGCGGGTTGATGCCCTGGCTGGTCTGCACCTGCGTCAGCGCTTTAATCCGGTCGCGCAGGGCGGCGGCACGTTCGAACTCCATCGCGGCAGAGGCCGCCATCATCTGCTCGGCCAGTTCTTCCTGGATTTTGGTCGACCGGCCTGACAGGAACCGCTCTGCATCCCGCACGCTTTCTGCATAGCCATCCCGCGAGATCAGATCCACACAGGGGCCCGAGCAGCGCTTGATCTGATATTGCAAACAGGGGCGCGTGCGCGCCTCGAACTGGGCATCCGTACAATTGCGCAGCAAAAAGGCCTTCTGCAACTGATTGAGCGTTCGGTTCACCGCCCCCGCGCTGGCAAATGGGCCAAAATAGCTGCCTTTTTCTTTGCGCGCGCCGCGGTGCTTTTTGATCTGTGGAAACGCATGGTTTTTGCCGACCAAAATATTGGGGAAGCTCTTATCATCACGCAACAGCACATTGTACTTGGGCTTAAGCTGTTTGATGAGGTTCTGTTCCAAAAGCAGCGCCTCGGTTTCCGTACGTGTGGTCAAAAACATCATAGACGCGGTCTGGGAGATCATTTTCTCGATCCGCGCGCTGTGACCCGGACGCGAATAATTGGACACCCGCGCGCGCAGATTGCGAGCCTTACCGACGTAAAGCACCCTGCTCTCTTCATCGAGCATCCGGTACACACCCGGCGCTGTCTCCAGATTTTTCAGGTAATCCTGAATCACGGCATAGCCGCGCAGGCCACTGTGTTCGGTCATTTCGCCAGCGGGTGTGTCAGTCGGATCGCTCATTTGACCTACATATGATTCCCTTGTCGGCGCTGCAATCATTCGATCACGATTGCAAGCTTGGATACATCCACGAAACCTGTGGATAAGTACGGTGATATCTTTGGGCTATCTGTACATTTCCCTTGTTTTGGCGGTGAAAAATTGAGTTGCCTAAAAAATAGGCATAAAATTAAGGTATTGTTTTCAAACAAAACTTTTTGCGCAATTTACCAAGTTATTGAAACGTAAGGATTTTCGTAACATTTTAGTAACCACTTTATTACGCTTGTATAAGTTCGCGCCCATGCATGAGAAACGAGCACCAGAACCGCATTGCACTGGACTTATTTACTCAGGATTTTCCGACAAAAGCCTGAAGGTGAAATGGCGTCGCAGACCCACTTGGTTGTGAACCCCGCTCTTGCCAGTCCGCGTATCCCGTAACAGGCGCCCCGCCAAATCATGCCGTCCTAAGGTCTCGTCCAACGCGCGACATACGCGCAAACCGCCATCAACGTAACTGATTTTGAAACCGCAGCATTCCAGTCGGACCCGCGAGTCAAAACCAGGTCGAAAAACGCCTTAAGATCCCGCACCTGTAAAGTTATTCTATATTGCGGCCGCCGCAGCCGTTAAAAATCCGAGAACACAGTGTCAAAATCCACGTCGGCGGCATCAATTCCAGCGGCTACTTTGAAAACATGGTATTACCGTGTCTCCGTCCACTGTCGAGCACGCCTTTCAAAGCAAACAGGCTTTCACACTCTGCCCCGCCCCCGCGACTGTGGCGCGCCGCTAAGGGAAAGGCACGCGCCGACGCCTTGCGATCGCGTTTCCAATCAGCCCCCCCCGCCAAGCGATGCGCAATGCAGGTCAAAGACCGAAGCCAGTTTGAGGATGTGCAGCTTTACAGCAGCACAAACATGTAAAGGCCGTAGATCGCCGTCAGACCAATGCCCCAGATCCGCGTGATATCCTGGCGCAAGAAGACGAAGGGAACAATGGCCAGAGAAGCCGCCAGCATCACCCATAAATCAAAGGTCAGGAAACCTTTGGCAACCGGGATCGGGCCAACAAACGTCGCAACGCCAATTATCGCAAGCAAGTTGAACATATTCGACCCGATGACATTGCCCAGCGCCACATCAGCCTGGCGGCGCAACGCGGCCATGACAGTGGTGGCCAACTCTGGCAGAGAGGTGCCGACAGCGACAAGCGTCAGACCAATCACAGTCTCGCGCAGCCCATACATGCGCGCAATCACAGTGGCATTTTCAACCAGCAGATCGGCCCCCAGCGGCAGGCCAATCAGCCCCAGCAGCAAGTAAACGCCAATGCGCCACAAGGGCAAGTTGGGGTCAGCTTCCTCGATCTCTTCCAGCTCATCAGGTTCACCCGCCTCACGATGCGCCTGCGCTTCGCGGAATGCATTTCCCAGCACCAACATAAGCGCAGCCAACAGCAAAAGGCCGGACCAGAACGTAAAGACTTCAAAGAACGCAAGACCAATGAACAGCGCGGTCGCCAGCAACATGAAAACATAATTCTTGCGGGTCTCGAATTCGCTGGTGTGCAACGTCCGCATCAAAGCTGGCACCCCAAGAACAAGTAGAATATTGGCTGTGTTCGACCCCACCACGTTCCCAAGAGCAATCCCTGGCGACCCCTCATGAACTGCGCTGATCGCAATCAGCAGCTCAGGGGCCGAGGTTCCGAACGCCACAATTGTTAAACTGACAATCAGCGCAGGCACACCTAGGCGCAGCGACAGGTTCACAGCGCCGCGCACCAGCGCATCGCCCGCCAAGAGCAGGATCAGCAGTCCGAGACCGGACAGCAACCAGGGCATCATGATCGGGGATCTCCTTTATTGCCAGGATCGCGCTTGGTCGGTGGCGTGCACTGACAGGGACCCTGGCCGATCTTGAAGCGCCCGCATTTGGAGCAGCGGGCGGAATTTAATTTTTTCTGTCCGGGAAACCTCAGACGGCCAAACATGGCGAGCACCGCCATCCCGATCAGAAAGAAGGTGACGATTTTTACCAACACGCCGCCACCAACCGATCAAAGACCGAACCGCGCAAAATGCGCGCGTTCTTCGACCATGACCATGGCATCCTGTGCCACCGAAAGACCAAGACGCCCCAGCATTGGGCGTTTCACCCCGTAACGGTTAAACTTTACCTTCTTGCCAAAACGCGCCTGCAAAACGGGTTTCAGATGACCAACTCCGTCGATCAGCCCCAGCGCCTCGGCCCGGCGCGCCAGCCAGACTTCACCGGTGAACAGCTCTTCTGAGGTGTCGAGCTTGTCACCACGTCGCGCGGTCACGTGGTTGATGAAATTCGCGTGGATATCGCCCAAAAGCCCCTCAAGGCGGGCAACGTCTTCTTTCTGCTCCGGGCGAAAGGGGTCTAGCATGGATTTGCTTTTGCCCGCCGTGTGCACGCGTCGCTCGATCCCCTGGCGGGCCAGGAAGACATGCGCGCCGAAGCCTGCAGAAATGACACCGATAGAGCCCAGAACCGAACTTTCGTCAGCGTAGATCTCATCCGCCGCCGCAGCCAGCCAATACCCCCCCGAGGCCGCAACATCTTCAACAAAAGCGAGGACAGGCACATCCAGTTCTTCGGACAGGCGACGGATGCGCGCGCCGATCAGCGAACTTTGCACTGGACTGCCGCCGGGGGAATTGATCTCCAGCGCAACAGCGGCAGGTTTGCCACGGCGAAACGCGCGCTCCAGAACAGGAGCGAGCGAAATGTCATTTAGGGCTCCGCGACCGGACATGCCGATGGCGCCATTGAGGCGCACAACAGAAACCACAGGCGGGCGTTTGACGAAAGGCAGGCGAACTCTCATGCCGCCCATGTAGAATGCGCGCGCCCATCAAACAAGGTTTGGGACTTGGGAATTTCCCTCTGGGGCAATTTCAGTACCTATGCGGGCATCCGCACAACAGATCGCGCCAAATTCACATGCGTTTCATGCAGCCTGCTGCCTCAATCGCGCAGGCGCCACCCGGTGCGGAAAATCCAGGCAACAAAAACCACACAGGCACATGTGAAACCCGCGATCGCCAGAAGACTCAGCACCACCGGCACATCTGCATGACCAAAAAACGCCCAGCGGAACCCGGAAATCAGATAGACCACCGGATTAAACAGCGTCACGGTCTGCCAGAACGACGGCAACATCGAGATGGAGTAAAAGGACCCGCCAAGGAACACCAAAGGTGTCACCACCAAAAGCGGGATGAGCTGTAGCTGCTCAAAGTTGCGTGCCCAAATGCCAATAATGAACCCAGTCAGCGAAAAGCTTACAGATGTGAGGACCAAAAACAGCACCATTGCCAGAGGGTGCGCAATCGTAAGTTCCACAAACAAAGCCGAAGTCGCAAGGATCATCACCCCAATGAACAGCGCCTTGGTCGCAGCAGCGCCCACATAGCCGATCACAATCTCAAGAAAGTTCACTGGCGCAGACAGGACCTCGTAAATGGAGCCAAGAAACTTCGGGAAATAAATCCCGAACGAGGCATTGGTCATGCCCTGTGTCATCACGCTCAGCATAATGAGGCCGGGGACGATGAACGCACCGTATGGCACGCCGTCAACCTCCTCAATGCGGCTGCCTATGGCGGCGCCAAAGACCACAAAATACAGCGAGGTTGAAATCACCGGCGATAGGAAGCTTTGACCGAGAGTTCGGAAAAACCGTACCATCTCGTTCCGGTAGATTGCGGCAATGGCAGTCCAGTTCATTGTGCGGCCTCCTGCGGACGAGCGTCGTTCACCAACGTGACAAAGATATCTTCAAGGCTGGATTGGCGGGTTTGGACATCGGCCAAGGTCAGCCCCGCAGCTGCCACATCGTTCAACAGCGCGGTAATGCCCGTGCGCTCGGCACGCGTGTCATAGGTGTAGATCAGGCTGCGGCCCTCTGCCCCCAGCTGAAGGTCATAGGCGCTCAGAGCGTCCGGAACAGCGTCCAGCGACGCGGTCAGCTGCACCTCCAGTTCTTTCTGGCCCATCTGCCGCATTAGGTGGTCTTTGTCCTCGACCAGCAGGATCTCACCTTTGGCAATCACCGCAATTCGGTCGGCCATGGCCTCGGCTTCTTCAATGTAGTGTGTGGTCAGGATCACCGTCACGCCGCTGTTGCGAAGATCGGCGACAACATCCCACATGTCCTTCCGCAGCTCCACATCCACACCGGCGGTGGGTTCGTCCAGAAAAAGCAGACGTGGTTCATGGCTCAGCGCTTTGGCTATCAAGACACGACGCTTCATTCCCCCTGACAGTTCGCGGATCTGCGAATTGCGCTTGTCCCAGAGCGAAAGCTTCTTCAGCACCGACTCAAGCAACGCATCATTGCGTCGCTTTCCAAACAGGCCCCGCGACAGGCGCACCGTGTTGAAGACGGTTTCGAACGGCTCCAGCGTCAGCTCTTGCGGCACCAGTCCGATCAGACTGCGGGCCGCGCGGTAGTCCGACTGGATATCAAACCCACCTACGCTCACAGACCCAGAGGTCAGTTTGGTGATCCCGCAAACCGTGGAGATCAGTGTGGTTTTGCCCGCCCCATTGGGGCCAAGCAACGCAAGAATTTCTCCTTCGCGAATATCAAGCGTTGCACCCCGAAGGGCCTCAAACCCACCGTGATATGTTTTGCGAAGGTCCTTGATGGACAGGATAGAGGTCATGGGCCGTCCTTTATTTGTTGTCGCTTTCATACTGCGGTGCTGACAGGTCCGATGTAATAGAGATCACACTCAAAAAGACAAATGGCTGCTGCAGGGGCGACAACGGCGGGTTATGTCAGAGGCCTTTAGGCTGAGTCAGCCTTCGCGAACAGTATCAATCATCCGCTGAACATTGTCGGGATCCGCATCTGGCGTGATCCCATGGCCGAGGTTGAAGATATGTGGTCCCTGAGAGAAGGCTTTGACAATTTTGCGTGTCTCATCGACCAGCTGTTGGCCGCCTGTGACCATATGGCGCGAGGCAAGGTTGCCCTGCACGCAACCATCGACCTGGAGATTGCTTGCGGCCCAATCCGGCGACACCGAATTGTCCAGCGCCAGACAGTCGATCCCGGTCTCTTTGGCGAAACCCAAATAGAACTCACCTGCTTCACGTGGAAATCCGATGACGGGGATTTCTGGGTGGCGTTCTTTCAACGCAGTGGTGATCTTACGGCACGGCTCAAGCGCATATTTACGGAATGCCTCCCCCTTGAGCGATCCGGCCCAGCTGTCGAAAATTTTCACCACTTCGGCGCCGGCCTTGATTTGCGCACTCAGATATTCGACAGTGGCAGCGGTTATGCGGTCCAAAAGCGCCTCGAACAAGGCCGTGTTCTCTTGCATTAGCGCGTGCGCAGGTGCCTGATCGGGGGTGCCACGGCCAGCAATCATATAGGTTGCCACCGTCCAAGGCGCGCCGGCAAAACCGATCAGTGTGGTTTCTTTTGGCAGTTCGCCCGACAAGATTTTCACCGTTTCGTAGATCGGGTTCAGGGTCTCGTGGATGTCGGCAACCGGGCTCAGTTTGTCGAAGTCACTTTGCGCGGTGGTCGTGGACAAACGCGGCCCCTCGCCCGTCACAAACCAGAGATCCGCGCCCAACGCCTGTGGAATCAGCAAAATATCGGCAAAGAGGATTGCCGCGTCAAATCCATAGCGGCGGATCGGCTGCAAGGTCACTTCAGCCGCGAGTTCCGGATTGTAGCACAGCGAGAGAAAATCCCCGGCCTGCGCGCGGGTGGCACGGTATTCGGGCAGGTAGCGGCCTGCCTGGCGCATCATCCAGATCGGCGGCACGTCCTGGGGTTCGCCCGCGAGCGCTTTCAGAATTGTCTTGTGCTCTCTCATAGTATGCCTCTTCGGGGTTGATGCCCCTCCGAGGTCTGCTTTGCGCGGCAAATTGTCAAGGTTACATGCCGCGCGCTTGCCACGACAGAATGTCGCGATTATGGCTGAGATCATGACACCAGACCTGCCCTCCCCCGTTTCGCCCCTCAAAATCGGCACCCGTGGCTCGCCTCTGGCGCTGGCCCAGGCCTATGAGACGCGCATGCGTCTGAGCGAAGCATTTGATCTCCCGGAGGCAGCCTTCGAGATCGTGGCCATTCAGACCACAGGCGACAACCGCGCCATGATCGACGCGGATCGCCCGTTAAAGGAGATCGGCAACAAGGGTCTGTTTACCAAGGAAATCGAAGACGCAATGCTGGCAGGCACCATCGACATTGCGGTGCATTCGACCAAGGACATGCCGACAGTGCAGCCCGAGGGGCTGGTGATCGACTGTTTTCTGCCGCGCGAAGATGTGCGGGACGCCTTTGTGTCCCCCGGATTTAAAGGCATTGCAGACCTGCCTGAAGGCGCGGTTGTGGGCACATCGTCGTTGCGGCGCCGGGCACAATTGCTCCATCGCCGCCCGGATCTGCAGGTCGTCGAGTTCAGGGGGAATGTGCATACGCGCCTCAAGAAACTAAACGATGGCATTGCAGAATGCACCTTTCTTGCCATGGCAGGCCTCAGCCGTCTCCGCGTGTTGGATCAGGTGCCTGCCACCGCGATTGAGGTCACCCAAATGTTGCCCGCCGTGGCGCAGGGCGCGATCTGCATCGAACGCAGGAGCAACGATCAACGCGCAGGCGCGATGCTGTCAGCGATCGATCATAATGAGACCACCCAACGCCTCCGCGCAGAGCGCGCCTTTCTAGCAGCGCTGGATGGATCATGCGAAACCCCCATTGCTGGTTTGGCTGAGTTGAAAGACGGGCAACTGCACCTGCGCGGTGAGCTGCTGCGTCCAGATGGATCCGAGGCGATTTCGGGGGCGTTGACAGGCCCCTTGGCTGAAGCAGAAGAAATTGGCAGCACACTCGCTCGGCAACTGCGCGACCAAGCCGGACCCGGCTTCTTCGACTGGCACGCATAAGCTCGTCACGACCGCACGTTTGTATCCGGCCCTGCGATAGAAACAATCTCGCCTGCGGCGGGCGGGTCCCTCCCGTCCCTTTGGTCGTGAGGCAAAGCCTCCCTCAAAAGCGTTGGGCCAGGCAGGCCGCGCCAAAGGCGCAGCCTGCCACCGACCTTGGCCAGAACTGCGCGATGGGCAAGCAGCCAATTTCAGTCTCTTTCCAAAAACCAACCGTCGTCCAAACCACGAGATTCTTCCCAAAATATCGTTCGATCACATTGATGAACCGCTGCGCCTCGCACCACA
>SPLB01000164.1 GCA_004566265.1 Paracoccaceae bacterium
CGAACCTGGATGGGTTGGATGACAGGGTGCGTGCCTTCATGGAGTTTCCGGCGGCCTTTGCGGTGCCGAACCGACGCACGGCTTACGAGCTCACTCATGTGGTCTTTTACCTGTCCAACTATGGGCGGCAGGATCCTAAATTGAGCCGAGCGGCAGTCCAGAGCGTTGAATATGTTGGTATAATGGCCTTTCTGGATCAAGACGCGGATCTGTTGAGTGAGGCGTGCGTGGCGCTTCACTATTGTGGTCAAACCGTACCTGACGCATGGCGGGCTTGGCTGATAGAACAAAGGGCGGCTATTCAGATGTCCACCCAGCCTTTGGAAAATAGTGAGGCTGACGACTATCACAAATTTTTTGTAATGGAATGGGCTATATCAGAGGTTGTTAGGAAGCCGGCCTTTGAGTCATGCTGTAAAAGGGTGCGCCGATTTATTTATTCTGGCGGCGAGAGTGTTTTGAGAGGCATGACAATGGCGCTTTATGAATTGGGTTCGGGAGACCGAAGAAATCCAACCAAAGCAGTCCGCGAGATGAAATCCCGGCTAAATGAGCGGGAGCGCATGATTTTGGACCATGTCTCGAAGACGATTGGATGTTTTGATCAGTTCCTGTGCGATTTTGTGGCGCGGGGCTACTCAAGTGGTTCCCGTTGTGCCCTCAGGTGGGGTGGGTGAAGGTGACAGAGCTGTCGGCAAAACACACCCCGACCTGCCCAGCGTCGACGGGTCGCTGGCATGGCGCTTTCTGGGTTTGGGTCGGTCTCTGTCTGGTGCTCGTCTACACGGCCGTGATCGCGGGGGCCGATGGGATCACCAAATTTATTGCAAGTCAGTTTGCGCCCGCGCAGCTTTATGCGTTTTCCGGATTGTTGGTGGCGGGAATGAGCGTGCTTGTGGGGCTGTTTCCGGGGCAGGTTGCGCCACTGAGGACGCACCACCCATGGGCGATGGCCGGGCGGTCCGGTGCAACCGTCTTGGCGACGGTCGCGTCTTTCTATGCCCTCCGCCATCTGCCATTGGCCGATGTGTTCCTTTTTGTGGCTTTGATGCCCGTTTTTTCGGCGATTTTGGCCGGCCCAATCCTAGGCGAACAACTGGGAGTACTGTCTTGGATCTCAGTGATAGCTGGTGTGATGGGGGTTCTGTTTCTCTTGCCGCAGTGGAGCGGCACGTATGGATGGGGTGCCTTGGCTGCATTGAGTTCGGCGCTGTTGGGGACAGTCTCTTTGACGTTGGCCCGTTTGATTTCTAAGCGTGACAGCAATGTACTGGCACAGGTGTTTTATCCAAATCTTGCGTTGGGCCTGTCAATGTCGTTTTGCTTGCCCTTTGTCTGGCAACCGATGACCCTTATGGATTTCGGTTTGGTTGCGGGCTACGGCGTTCTGCTCTTTTGCGCACGCTGGCTGTTGGTCTTGGCGTTGGCCATTTTGCCAACCTACGCGGTGACGCCGCTTTTGAATCTCCAATTTGTCTGGATGGTGGTCCTTGGGGCTGTGGTTTTTGGTGAATGGCCAAAACTATCAATATATTTTGGAATTGCGCTGGCCGCCGGAGCAAGCGCAATGATCCTGCGTGACCATTTGCGCCTCCAACAGGGCATCCGCCCAGTTATGTGGGTCGATCTTTGGGCGCGCCTGAAAGGAGTGCGCAGCACATAACCAAGAGCGACAAAATAAGGCCGAGACGAGGAAGCCGGTAACGACAGTGCTGGACCAGATGAAACTTAAATCGAGAATGAGGTGCCGCAGCCGCAGCTTGAGGTTGCATTGGGGTTCTCAATTGTGAACCGCGCGCCGATAAGTTCTTCGGTAAAGTCGATCACCGCGTTCTCTAAAAACGGCAATGAGACCTCGTCCACAACGACTTTCTCACCCTTGCCTTCCAGCACAAGATCTTCTTCCGCAGGCGCGTCAAGTTTGATCTCGTATTGGAACCCGGAACATCCGCCACCTTCGACGGCCACCCGCAGGGCTTGACCCTGTGCGCCGGCACCGATTTCGGCCAGCCGTTTAAAGGCACGTTCGGTCACTTTAGGGGGCAATTGCATCATTTTCTCCAAAGGTCGCTGTTGCAGCGGTCATCATTATATAGAAGGGTGCGATGCAAGCGACAAGATTTCCGCAAGACTTCTTGGGAAAAAGAGACCTATGACCGCGCACACAGATTTGCCCCCTGATTTGAACCCGAAACCTCATGCTGCCTATGCGACTTTTCCCGCCCGGTCCCGTGGGCGTCGTGTGCTTGAAGAAGAAAGCAGCTTTCGTTCGCCTTTCCAGCGGGACCGTGACCGAATTATCCATGCCGATGCGTTTCGCCGTCTCAAGCACAAAACGCAGGTTTTTGTGGAACATGAGGGCGACAATTACCGCACGCGTCTGACCCATTCGATCGAGGTCGGACAAGTCGGGCGGACCATTGCAGGCGCTTTGGGGTTGAATCAGGAACTGACAGAGGCGGTGGCGCTGGCCCATGATCTGGGTCACACACCCTTTGGCCACACGGGTGAAGACGCGCTGCACGAACTGATGGCGCCCTACGGCGGCTTTGATCACAATGCGCAGGCTATTCGCATCGTTACCTGCCTAGAGCGTCACTATGCCGAGTTTGATGGCCTAAACCTCACATGGGAAACGCTGGAGGCGATTGCCAAACATAATGGCCCTGTTGTCGGAGCGCTGCCGTGGGCCCTTGCGGAATGCAACGCTCAGCTGGACCTAGAACTTCACACCCATGCCAGTGCAGAGGCGCAGGTGGCGGCTTTGGCGGATGATATTGCGTATACGCATCACGATTTGCAAGACGGACTGCGGGCAGAGCTGTTTACGGATGAGGAAGCCAGGACACTGCCTGTTGTTGGCCCGGCCTTTGCCGAGGTCGATGCCAAATACCCTGGGCTCGAACCCCGTCGTCGTCGATCGGAAGCGCTTCGTCGGGTATTCGGTGTGATGGTGTCGGATGTGATCGACACGTCGCGGCGCAAGATTACGGCTTCGAGGGCGCAATCGGTCGAGGATATCCGGGCGTTGGATCATGCGGTGGTCACATTTTCGGACGAGCTGTGGATGCAATTGAAAGAGGTGCGGGCCTTCCTCTTTACTCGCATGTATCGTGCACCCTCTGTACTCGTTGTGCGCAACCGTGTTTCAAAAGTTGTGGAAGCGCTCTTTTCTCATTACGCGGAAAACACATTGCAGATGCCGCAGCGCTGGCATGCGGAGATTCACGCCGCACAGACAGAGGTGGAACGTGCGCGGATCGTGTCTGATTACATTTCGGGTATGACAGATCGCTTCGCGTTGCAGCTACACGAACGCCTCGGGCTCTGACGGAGATCAAAATCAATCGACAAGGTCACGGCACGTGTCGGGGCTTTTTTCGTGAACTCGCCACATGGAGCCACGCACTGGTCCAACAGGGCTGCATCCCCGAGGGCACATCTCTCCCCACACCTGGTATCCGAATTCTATTTGCGCCACAGCGTGCGATCCATTATGCGTTTTGCCTGCACCCGTTGGGGTGTATCAATGGGGTATGACTTTGAAGCGCTGGACCGTTACATTTACAGATGCGCCCGATATGCGGGTGATCCGCGCAGAGCGTGCGCGCCGGGAGGCGCATATCGCCTTTGTGCGCACCCATGACGCGCTCGACATTGGAGGCCCGCTCGCCATCCGTCCCATGCAGGATTTTCCCGGTGCGATTTGGACAGTGACGGCTGAAACGCGCGAAGATGTGCAGCGGATCATCCATTCTGATCCCTTTTTTGTGCCGCGCCTGCGCCGCTACGAGATCATCGAGATGCGCAGCACGCCCAGTATCATAAAGCTGTTTTCTGAATGAAATCTGCCCGCAGGGCCTGCAACAGATGCGCCTGTGGTTGACCCTGTCTCTTGGCGGGGCTATCCGATTCCCCTAAAGCTAAAGTGCCCGTGACGCTTGGTCCGGCGCGCCCCGCACAACCCATAGGACGCCAGATATGAACCTCTTTGCCGACATCCGTGCGCTTGTCATCGACAGGCTCCATGCCCTCGTGGCCGAAGGCTTCTTGCCCGAGGGGCTCGATTTTGCCAATGTGGCGGTGGAACCACCGCGTGATGCAGCCCATGGCGACATGGCAACCAACGCGGCTATGGTACTGGCAAAAGCCGCTAAGATGAAGCCGCGCGATATTGCGGAAAAGCTGGCCGAAAAACTCGCTGCAGACGACCGCGTATCTTCAGCGGAGGTGGCTGGACCGGGCTTTCTGAACCTGCGTTTGGCGCCGGTGATCTGGCAGTCCGTTCTCTCAGCCGTTCTGGAAAACGGTCCGCAGTATGGCCGCTCTGATATGGGGGCGGGCAAACGTGTAAACGTGGAATATGTTTCTGCGAACCCCACGGGCCCGCTGCACGTTGGGCACACGCGGGGTGCGGTCTTTGGCGATGCGCTGGCATCACTTTTGGCGTTTGCAGGCTACGAGGTGACCCGCGAATACTATATCAACGACGGTGGCGCGCAGGTGGACGTTCTGGCGCGTTCCGCGTACCTCCGCTACCTCGAAGCGCATGGGCGCAAAGTTGACTTCCCCGATGGGACATATCCGGCGGATTACCTTGTGCCTGTCGGCGAGGCGCTGAAAGAGAAGTTTGGCGACCAATATGTCGACCACCCCGAAGAGGCGTGGCTTGAGACCTTCCGCACTTTCTCTACC
>SPLB01000165.1 GCA_004566265.1 Paracoccaceae bacterium
GCTCTGTTCCAGCTGCACCTGCGTGGGCAGATCGGTGAGCAGCTCCTGCCTACCATCGCGGCCGGATGCCTTGCGCAGGCGGGCGCTGGATTGCCCATCCAGCGTCAAGGTGGAATGCGACGGCGTCGCCCGCCCGGCCCGACGCCAGTCTTTTCCAAAGGTCGCACCCGATCCGCAGTTCACCACCACGGGACGTCGCCCGGATGTCAGTTCAAACGCCAGCGTACTGGCATGGGCATTGCCCGAAGCCGCGCCCGACGGCGGCACAGCCGCATCCATAAGCACCGTAGTGCGCCGGTGACTGAGGCGGCTGTAGCCCATGGCCAGCCCTTCTACCGCCTGTGCGGGCACATGGCTGTTGGCCAGCGCTTGATCCAGCCAGCCCTCCGCCCCGCTCCCCCCGCCGTGAAAGCGCGCCAGACCTCCATCCCCGTGCCGCAGCGCCCGCAACAGCGGCGCAATGCGTTCAATTGCGGCCTGATGGGCGGGGGGCACGCTGCGCCCGGCTTCTTGCAGGGCCACGGCAGCCCAGTTCAGCAGAGTAAACACCTCGAGCAGCTCTTCGGGGTTGCGGGTGGGCAGACCGCCATCGGCACCAATCTGCGCCTCGCATTCCTCGGACAGCCCGCGCACCGCCGGGTCGGCCAGCGCCTCGCAGCCTTTGAGGGACAGGCCCGCATAGATCAAACCCGTCAGCGCCTCGAAGCGGGGGAGGCCCGGTGTCGCGCCGCGCCAGCGCGCGGCGAGAAACCCCGTCTGTCGCGACAGGCTGGCAAAGAAGCGGTCGGAGGTGTCCTTGTCCTGGGCGGCCAGCAGGAACAACGCGTGGTTGACCCAGCGGATCAGGCGACGCCCGGTCAGATCCGGCGACCAGCCGGGGCCGCGCCCTGTTCCATAGGTATCGATCCAGCCCCATACCCAGGCCTGCGCCTTTGTGCGAGCGACCTTATCGCCAACGGCTGCCAGATCATCAAGCCACGCACACCCCTGACGTTCGGCCTCAAAGGCTGCATCCGGTGCCGCAACCTCCCAAAGGCCTGTGGTTTCGCTTTCGATAAGATAGCCTGCAAACAGCAGGTTGCCTGCGACAAGCTGATGGCCGCGGGCAAGGCTGCCAATGGTGCGCGGTTCGGGTTGCGAAACAAAACCCGTTGCCGCCGGGCGCTTGCGCGCAACCCAGGCATAGTAGCGGTTTCTCAGGCGCGTCCACTGGCCTGCCAAGCGATCAATTCTGGACATTGTCCCTGCCTTAACCCCCTGAAAAAAGCCGCAAGAATGGCCAAGGGTGTTTTCCTGTGACTCTATCGACCTGCGTGCTTTAAGTCACTGCCTTGATGCAGGTATTTATAAGATTTGATGCCATCTGCGGTATTCCGGTCACCTGCTGCGGGGGCGAGCTTACTCTGCAGATTTGCGCAGCTCTGCCATATAGAACCCATCCATGCCGCCGCGATCCGCCCAGTAATCCGGGCGCAGGCGGAGGCCGCCCTCTTCGGTGATCCAATTCTGATCCACCCCGTCAAGCGCCGTCAACTGCACGCCGGGCGACATATCCGGGAACATATCAAGCGCATCTTCGACCTGACATTCGCCCTCATCCGGCAACAGCGAACAGGTGCAATAGACCAACCGCCCGCCGGGTTTCACCAGCGACCACGCATGGGCCAGCATCTGCGCCTGCAATTCGATCAATTCGCCAAAACCAGCACCATCCTTGGCCTGCGGCAGATCCGGGTGGCGGCGAATGGTGCCGGTGGCAGAACAGGGCGCATCCAGAAGAACACCGTCGAACTGCCCCGTGATTTCAAGCGCATCACCGGCGATCACCGTTGCAGACAGCCCTGTACGGGCAAGGTTCTCGCGCAGGCGCTCCAAGCGTCCCTCCGAGATATCCACCGCAGTGACTGCAGCCCCGGCTGCGGCCATCTGCAAGGTCTTGCCACCGGGCGCGGCACAAAGATCCAAAACCGATTCTCCGGCCTGCGCATTCAACAGCTTAGCAGGCATTGCCGCCGCTGCATCCTGCACCCACCACGCCCCGGCCTTGAACCCCGGCAGAGCCGAGACCTGACCCGCATCGCGCAGGCGCAGGCTGCCCGTGGGCAGCGTCTCACCGCCAAGGGCGGACAGATCCGCGCCGGGTTTTGCCGTCACATCCAACGGCGCACCGGCCAGATGGGCCGCTTCCATGCCCGTCATCGCCTCTGCCCCCCAGGCTTCGACCAGCGGTTTGCGCAGCCACTTCGGCAGGCGCGGCACCCGCAGGCGGCCCCATTCCGCAGGGCCTTCGCTGGCCACCTTGCGCAGGACCGCGTTCACCAGCCCCTTCAGTGCGCCGTGGCGGCGGTGACGGGCAACAAGGGTTACCACATCGTTCACCACCCCGTGCGCCGCGCCGCCAGCGCAGAGCTCCACCGTGCCCAGACGCAGCGCATTGCGCACATGCAGGGGCGGGGCCTTGCGCAGATGCTGGGCGAGGATCTTGTCGGCGCGTTCCAAATTGCGCAGCACCTCAAGCGTCAGTCGCTGCGCGCGGGCGCGGTCCTCACCGGAAAGACGGTCCAGCACCTGGCCCTGGCATTCCGCCATCAGGCGGCCTTCGCCCAACACCTTGTCCAACAGGGCAACGGTGGCGCGGCGGGCGCCGTTGGCAGCTGGGGCGGCTGGGGCGGCTGGGGGGCGCTCGGCCATGTGCGGTCTCCGGATATCTGTCAATATTGTCCCTGAAGGGTTTGCGGCATATATCATGAGGCAACGAAAAAGGAACCCGGGCGATGAGTGACGAGACCAAAGACTTGCCAGAGGCCGCAAAGCGCGCGCTGACTGAGGCCGCAGAGCGCCGCAAAGCACAAGAGGCAAAAGCGGCGCCTCCCAAAGAGCTGGGCGGTCGCGAGGGACTGGACCCCGCACGCTATGGCGACTGGGAGAAAAAAGGCATCGCCATTGATTTTTAAGTCAATGCCATGTCCGCCATTGGGGGATGGACTGTTATCTGCAAGAGCGGTCCGCCGCGCCATCGCCCGTATCGGGCCGCCAGCGCAAGATATTTAGAGCCGAACAGGGCCCCTACTGGGGCCCGATCTGTGTTTGAACGCTGCGACAATCA
>SPLB01000166.1 GCA_004566265.1 Paracoccaceae bacterium
AATCCCACGTCGTATTTGCTAAGGCGGTATCCAACTCGCGGATGAGAGCATGATAACACTCGGTTCGGCTCACCGTCTCCAGCGCCTGTACAGGCTACAAATTTTGACCATCCCGCGCCAGCGGGGTAGTCTTTTCATGTCGGGAAACGCAAAATCGCTCATGAGAACGCACCACATAAACCGAGCAATCAGCGTGTCGGACCACGCGGGCCGCATTTGGCCCAAGCAGATAGTCTTTCAGGTCCTGCCGATGGGCGCCAATCACGATGAGATCAGCCTTGTCCGCATGGGCAGATTTCAGCACTTCGGCATAAACAGACCCGACGCCCACCACATGGCGCAGCTCTTTGTTGCGGGCATCACCGAGTACATCGGTTGCGAAGGTGTTCAACAACTGCAGCGCCCGGTCCTTGGCGGTGATCACATCGTGATCCTCCAGATAGGCACCCACCAGAGCGGAGCCTTTGTCCGGGACCACGGTCATCACGTCGAGCTGTGCATTGTCGAGCGTCGCCAGCTGGTTGGCAATTTCCAGAACCTTGCGGTCCTCATCTGGGGCGTTGATGTCGACGGCGCAGAGAATGGTTTTATTGCTCATGCCAGTGTCCCTTTTTGTTCGGTGGTGCCAGAACCCTTGCGAGCGCGCCCGGCCTGCAGAAAGCCGATAAACGCCAGCAACAGCAGGGCAGGGATAAAGATCAGCTCTTTGGGCATTTGCTCTGCATCAGCCTGGATTGTGGACAGATGCACGACCTCATCCGTGTAAAAATCAAATGAAGAGAGCGCATCCCCGAGCGCGGTGCCAAAGCCCGGCTCATCCATGGTGGCGGGGGTTTGGCCTTCGACAAGGATCATGCCAATTGCATTCAGACGGGCATCCGCGCCTTCTCCGGCTGGCACTTCGATCACAGTGGTGAGATCCTTCAGTGCGCCGGTGTCGAAATCAGGACCCGTCACGGTGAGGCGCAGGAGGCTGCCCGGCTCGGCCGTGGCCAGCGCTTGTTCAAAGCCTGCCGGGTCGATGGAGACATGCGGCGGCTGGATCTGATTCATGAAGAAACCGGGGCGGAACATGGCAAATGCAATGAGCAGCAACGCAACGGTTTCCCAGATGCGGTTTTTGGTCAGGAACCAGCCCATTGTTGCGGCGGTGAAGATCAACATGCCGATGGTGGCGATGATAAAGATCAAAATGCCCTGGGTCAGCGTCACATCAATCAGGAGGAGATCCGTGTTGAAGATGAACATGAAAGGCAGAGCCACGGTGCGCAGCGAATAGAAGAAGGCGGTGAAGCCGGTGCGGATTGCATCGCCGCCAGAGACCGCCGCCGCTGCAAAACTTGCCAGACCGACCGGGGGTGTCACATCGGCCATGATCCCGAAGTAAAACACAAAGAGATGCGCTGCAATCAGCGGCACGATGAGGCCTGACTGCGCGCCCAATTCCACCACCACTGACACCATGAGCGAGGACACAACGATGTAGTTTGCGGTTGTCGGCAGTCCCATCCCGAGGATCAGAGACAGAACTGCGACAAAGAACAGCATCAGCATTAGGTTGCCGCCGGACAGGAACTCAACAAAATCAGCCATGACCTGACCAATCCCGGTGAGCGATACGGTGCCGACGATGATGCCCGCCGTGGCTGTTGCCAGACCAATGCCGATCATATTGCGGGCGCCGTCGATCATACCGTAGGCGAGATCGCCAATCCCGTCGCGGATTCGGACAAGCGGAGCGGCCTCGCCCCGAAACAGGGCTTTGAGCGGTTTTTGGGTCAGGAGGATGAACACCAAGAGCATGGAGGCCCAGAAGGCCGACAAACCCGGTGATTTCCGTTCGATCATCAGGAAATAGACCAGAACGATAATGGGCAGGAGATAGTAAAGACCGGTTTTATAGATCTTGGCCACCTCGGGCAGCTCGACGTTTTTGGCGTGGGGATCATCAGGTTCGAGATCCGGCTGCCCCGCCGCGAGTTTGACCAGACCGATATAGACAAGCGCCAGCAGCAGGGCGAGGATCCAGCCAGAGCCTGCGGGGACAAGAGAGGTGATGGCGCGGACCGGATATTGCACCCCGTAACACAGCGCCGCAAAGCCTGCAAAAAAGGCAAACATGCCGCCGATTGTATGCGCCATAGAGACCGCGCGGTTGCCCAGCGTCGGCATGTTCAGCTTTACCGCTTCGAGATGCACGATATAGACCAGCGCAATGTAGGAGATCACCGCAGGCAGGAAGGCATGGGTGATCACATCGACATAGGAAATGCCGACATACTCTACCATCAGGAAGGCCGCAGCCCCCATCACTGGTGGCATGATCTGCCCGTTGACCGACGAAGCAACCTCAACCGAGCCGGCCTTTTCTGCGGAAAAGCCCACGCGTTTCATCAAGGGAATGGTAAAGGTACCGGTCGTCACAACGTTTGCAATCGATGAGCCGGAGATCAGGCCGGTCGCCGCAGAGCCAACAACCGCCGCCTTTGCAGGGCCACCGCGCAGGTGACCCAGGGCGCCAAAGGCCATCTTGATAAAGTAGTTTCCCGCACCCGCACGATCGAGCAGCGCGCCGAAGAGAACAAAGAGGAAAACGAATTTGGTGGACACGCCGAGCGCGATGCCAAAGACGCCTTCTGATGTGATCCACATATGGCTCATGGCCTTGCGCAGCGAGGCACCGGCCCAGCGGATCTGATCGGGGAAGAATTCAGACGAGCCGAAGAACACGTACATCAGGAAGACTGCCGCAAGCGCGACCATCACCGGGCCCAATGTGCGATAAGCGGCCACAAAGAGCAGCAGCAGACCCAAAAGCGCGGCATAGGCGTCCGTTGTGTCAGCGAGCCCGCCATTGTCGATGATCTTATCGTAGAAGACATAGCCATAAAGCGCCAGGCCGGCCCCGAGCAGACCGAGAATCCAGTCATACCACGGCACATAGTCGCGCGGCGCGGACTTATAGAGCGGGTAGGCCATAGAGGCGAGGACTATCGCAAAGGCCAGATGCAACTGGCGCGAGTTGTTGATTAGATCACCAGGCAGCACATAAGGCGCCACAGGCGAGGCCAGGAGCAGTTGATAGAAGGACCAGGTCAGCGCCAGCGCGGAAAGAAGCGTGCCAATAATGCCCACCGGGTTACGGCCACCACTGTCGGCAGCAGCCACCATTTCCTGAAGTTCTGCTTCCGAATATTCGGTGGATTGTTTGGTTTGTTCTGTCATCAGTGAGGTTCCGGCAATATGGTAAGATCTATGTGGTGCGATCTGTCAAACTGGGTCGATGTGACCCGAAAATCTCCACTTGGGAAAACCCATATTGGGATGGATCGCTCTGACGTGTGGCTTGGACATGCGCAAAGCCTGTGGCGAGAACGGATTTTCCAAAGCGAAGCCTGGGACGCCTACGCGGCTGTGCTGAAACAGGTTCTGACAGACCGATGGCCAGGAGGCAACCAACCCAAGAATAAGTTGGCCATACTGACACGGAAAGCGCTGAATCAGCAGCTGGGCAATGCCTGCGCAAATGCGGAAGGAGAGGCCGGGGCCTCTCCTTCGGTCGGGTGGTTTAGTTCAACCAGCCTTTTTCTGTGTAGTACTTTGCGGCACCTGGATGCAGAGGTGCGGACAGACCGTCAGCGATCATTTCTTCCGGCGTCAGGTTTGCGAAGGCAGGGTGCAGTTTCTTGAAGTCGTCGAAGTTTTCAAACACAGCGGAAACCAGCGCGTAAACGGCTTTGTCGGAGACGTCTGCGGAGGTCACGAGGGTGGCACCCACACCGAAGGTTGCGGTGTCTACATCAGAGCCGCGGTACATGCCACCGGGAATGGTCGCGGTGCGGTAGAAGGAGTTGTCTTTGACCAATGTGTCAACAGCTGCACCGTCAACGGTGACCAGAACGGAGTCACAGGCGGTGGTGGCTTCCTGAATGGAACCGGACGGGTGACCCACGGTGTAGACCATCGCGTCGATCTGGTTGTCGCAGAGCGCTGCGGATTGTTCTGCCGCTTTCAGCTCGGTTGCCAGAGCAAAATCGCCGGTGGTCCAGCCTTTTTCGGCCATCAGAACTTCCATGGTTCCGCGCTGACCGGAACCGGGGTTGCCGATGTTGACGCGCTTGCCTTTCAGGTCATCAAAGTTGGTGATGCCACTGTCGGCTCGGGCCACAACGGTAAAGGGCTCCGGGTGTACGGAGAAGACAGCGCGCAGACCTTCAAAGGCGCCTTTGCTTTCGAATTTGGAGGTGCCGTTGAACGCGTGGTACTGCCAGTCGGACTGGGCGACACCGAACTCCAGCTCGCCTTCGCGGATTGTGTTGATGTTGTAAACAGAACCACCGGTGGATTCCACAGAGCAGCGCACGCCGTGCTCTTTGCGGCCTTTGTTGACCAGACGGCAGATCGCGCCACCGGTCGGGTAGTAGACGCCGGTCACACCGCCGGTGCCGATGGTGATAAAGGTTTGTTCCGCTTGTGCAGCACCGCCAATTGCCAGTGCGCTTACTGTAGCGAGACCCAGAACCGTTTGTTTGATAGTCATAGTATAAACTCCCCTAACGTGACGCGGCAGACCAAATGTCCTGCGCGCCTGTGCCCACATCTGTGCCTAAACCGAAAAAACTGTCACGTAAAAACTAATGTTTTTTAGGGGCGGTCGAGTAGGCATTGGTTTTGTTTCGCAACGTCTCGTAGGACTTGATTCGCGCAATGGCGTCAGGCCCGATCTGTTTCGCCAGATGAGACACAAGTGCTTCGATCACAGCAGTTGCCCCGGAATAGCAGGCAAAATGATGCGGTGACAAAACGGTCACCAGCATAACTTCATCAGCTTGAAACGCCGAGGAAATGACCTCGCTGTCTGACAGCAGGATGAGCTTTGCCCCCCGTTCGCGTGCAAAAGCGCAGGCCTCGACCGTTTCGCGCGAGTAAGGGTCAAATGTGATCGCGATCAGCACATCCTCTTTGCTCGCATTGTGTAATTCATCAATCGCGCTGCTCATGTGTCGGGGTATCAACTGCATGGAGGGCAGAGCCATGCGGCCCATGTAATGTAGGTAGTAGGCAAGACCGTAGCTGGCGCGCACGGCCGTGATATAGACCGTCCGCGCCTCCAAAAGCATCTCCACAATTCGGGCGATTTGTCCGGGGTTCTGATGCTCCAGAGAGCGACTGACAATCGCGAGCGAGTTTTGAGCCGCCTCTGCCTGTGTTTTTCCGATTTCGCCTTTCTCGCTCAGGCTTTCGAGCCAGCCCGGCTGCGGTGCCGGGGAGGCGGTGTCCACCAGTGCCATGCGAAAAGGTTCGCGCAAACTGTCGTAGCTCGCAAATCCAAGATGTGCGGCGAGGCGAACGAGGGTGTAAGTGCTGACGCCAGACTTGTGTGCTGTTTTTCGAATCGGGTCCAATCCGAAATCTGAGGGATGATCGAGGATGTATTTCGCAACCAGCTGCAAGCGTGGACTGAGCTCGGGCATCATCCCCTTGAGCGCTGTTATTGTTCTGTTCTTCTTGGATGGATCCACGGCGATTCGGACCTTTTCGATGTCATTTATCTGAATAACATACGTTATTTAAGGGCGGTATTGACGTTTTTTTCTCATATGCTCAGTTGCAAAGGAGCAAACGACCAAACCGGAAAAGGTGCGCGGCGCTATGGGACAGAGCAGGGACCGCATTTTGCTCGAATACGGTTCGGGCGTTGCCATCGGGAACAGGTTCATGGGCGGCGAAATGGCAAGTAACGCGGTAACGGTCCGGGCGGAGGTAGGTTCCGCCGCTCGCAAGACAGGCGGCTATAATGGCCCAAAGGTGTCGGCCGAGCAGCGGCCGCAAGGTATCTCCAGCCATGTGATGTCGCTGGGGCTGACTGAGTGGGAATCTGTGCCGATCGGGCATGAGGGGTCGAATCTTGGTGGCAGAACGACCTGTCAGACGTCCCCCTGTGCCTTTGGAGACAGGACTGGGAAGGCGCTTGCTGTGGGGCAAGAGGCTAAACAGGTCAAAGACGGCACGCGCGTGCAGGTTGATATCGGGCGGCACATGCGTGCTGCGAAAGTGACCCTAGTGCCGCTTTGTGACCCTGATGGCATTCGCCGGAAGATTTGAACAATGACTGAGAACACACCCCGTCCGTTTACAATGGTGGCTCCGAACGGGGCCCGCCGGACGAAAATCGATCATCGCGCTCTGCCGATAACCCTGACCGAGATCGTGACGACGGCGTGCTCCTGCCATGCCGTGGGCGCGGATGCGCTCCATCTGCATGTGCGCGAAGACGATGGCACCCATTCGCTGGATATCGGCCGCTACCGCGAAGCGCTGGCGGAACTGGCCACGGCTGTGCCAAACATGAAGGTGCAGATCACAACTGAGGCCGCGGGGGTTTTCGATGTTCCGGCGCAGTACAAATGCCTCACCGAGGTCGCGCCGCGCTGGGCGTCTGTGTCGGTGCGCGAGGTGGCGCGGGATTCGGCCCTTGCGCCCAAGCTCTATGCCGCCTGCGCCGAGATGGGCTGCGAGGTGCAGCACATTCTGTATGATGTGGATGACATCAAACTGCTGCAGCACTGGCAGCAGGACGGGATTGTGCACCCCGGTCAGGACAGCGTTCTGTTTGTTCTGGGGCGCTACAGCGCAGGGCAAGTGTCGTCCACGGCGGATCTGCGTCCCTTCCGTGCAGCCCTGCCGGATGTGGATGACTGGATGGTCTGTGCTTTTGGCGCAGATGAACATCCCTGCCTTGCCGCCGCCGCACAAGATGGCGGCGCCCTGCGCGTCGGGTTTGAAAACAGCCTGACTGCCGAAGATGGTCGTCTCCATGTCGATAATGCCGCCTCCGTCGCGGCGCTTCTGAAAAGGATCGCGTTATGAGCGCTCGTTCTCATGTATTTCCCCGGCACTGTCATTCTGGTTTGCCCACGGCAGTAGGCGGCGATGGCTGCTATCTTATTGATCAGAACGGTCGGCGGTATTTTGATGGTTCGAGCGGGGCAGCCGTGTCTTGTCTGGGGCATTCAAATGAGCGGGTGCGCGCCGCAATCAAGGATCAGGTGGACCAGCTTGCCTTTGCGCATACGGGCTTTTTCACTACGGATCCCGCCGAACAACTGGCGGAGATGCTGATCAGAAATGCGCCGGGGAATCTGGACCGGGTGTATTTTGTCTCTGGTGGGTCAGAGGCGGTGGAGGCCGCAATCAAACTGGCGCGGCAGTACCACCTGGAGCGCGGCGATGTGAACCGACGGCACCTGATCGCGCGTCGGCAAAGCTATCACGGCAATACGCTGGGCGCGCTGTCCGCAGGTGGTAATGAATGGCGGCGTCGCCAGTTCGCCCCGCTGCTGGTCGAGATGAGCCATATTGCGCCCTGCTATGAATACGCAGATCGCGGCACTGACGAAAGCCCCGAGGCCTATGGCCTTCGCGTCGCGCAAGAGCTTGCGGACGAAATCCTGCGTCTTGGTCCCGACAGCGTGATGGCCTTTATTGCGGAGCCCGTGGTGGGCGCAACGCTGGGCGCGGTGCCTGCGGTGCCGGGGTACTTCAAACGCGTCCGCGAGATCTGTGACCAATATGGCGTGCTGCTGATCCTCGATGAGGTCATGTGTGGCATGGGGCGCACTGGGCATCTGTTTGCCTGTGACGCTGATGGCATTGCTCCGGACATTCTTTGCATCGCCAAAGGATTGGGCGCGGGCTATCAGCCGATTGGCGCAATGCTGTGCACCAGCACGATCTATGACGCGATCTCAGGCGGCAGCGGGTTCTTCCAGCATGGTCACACCTACATCGGTCACCCTGTCGCTGCCGCAGCAGGCCGCGCAGTTGTGAGCGAATTGCTGGACCAGGACCTGATCTCGCGCGTTAAAGTCCAAGGCGCAAAGGTCGAAGCGGCGCTTCGCGCGCGTTTTGGTCAGCACGCGCATGTGGGTGACATTCGCGGGCGGGGGCTTTTTTGGGGGCTAGAGCTGGTCGAAGACTGTGGCGAAAAACGCCCCTTCGCCCCGGAACGGGGGCTGGCAGGTCAGTTCAAGAAAGCCGCCTTTAATGCGGGGCTGATCTGCTACCCGATG
>SPLB01000167.1 GCA_004566265.1 Paracoccaceae bacterium
CGGGTCAACCCGGTTTGCAAGTGACTGAGAAGGACGGCACGCCGCTCCTGCCTCGCTTTGCTTTCATTGCATCAGACGGGGATGAAAAGGCCCTAAAACTGACATTTTCGGATTCTTCTCTCGCTCTGACCTATACGGCTGAGTTTGCGATGGATCCCCAAACGGGTATAATTTCGACCCGTGCGCGGATCTCTGCTGATCGCTTATTGCGCCTGAACTGGTTGGCCGCTCCGGTCTTTCCGGCACTGCAGTCCGGCAACGAGATGATTGATTTCTCCGGCCGCTGGACTGGCGAATTCCGCACAGAGCGAGTGCCGTGGTCTGCAGGCATTCGTCTGCGGGAAAATCGCACCGGCCGTACAGGACACGAACATTTTCCCGGGTTGATCCTGCCCGCGCGTGGCACCACTAACACCCAAGGGGAGGCCGTAGCCTTCCACTATGGCTGGTCCGGTGGGCATCGAATGGTGGCAGAGGAACTGTCCGACGGTCGCCGTCAGGTTCAGTTTGGTCATGCGTCCGGTACGGAAACCCAACCGGCGGCTTCTTTTGAAACCGCGACCTTATACGCTGTGCGCTCTGATGTTGGTCTGAACGGCTGCGCCGTTGCGTTTCAGCGGCATCTGCGGGATCGGATTGTGACCTGGCCCGAGGCAGAGCGCGCGCGCCCTGTGCACTACAACTGCTGGGAAGCGATCTATTTTGACCACGATCTGGACGCGTTGAAGTGTATTGCAGACCGGGCCGCAGCGCTTGGTGCGGAGCGATTTGTGCTGGACGATGGCTGGTTTGGTAAACGGGGGGATGACTCCTCGTCTTTAGGAGACTGGGGTATTGATCCGCGCAAATACCCGGATGGGTTCGCGCCGCTGATTTCTCACGTCCAAAGCCTGAATATGACGTTTGGTATCTGGTTCGAACCCGAAATGGTGAATCCGGACAGTGATCTCTTTCGGGCCAATCCTGACTGGGCGCTGGGGTGCCGCGAGCAGGTGCTGGGGCGCAATCAGATGGTCTTGGACATGTCCCGCTTAGACGTGCGCGACTACCTGTTTGAACAGGTTGATGCGGTTCTTAGGGTCTATGACGTCGATTATGTGAAATGGGACCACAACCGCGTGCTGCCAACGCCTGATGCGGCGCAGGCGCGGGGCTACTATAACCTGATCGCGCGGCTGCGGACTGCGCACCCGAGCGTGGAATTTGAAAGCTGCGCATCTGGCGGTGGCCGCATCGACTTTGGTGCGATGGCGCATTGCCATCGCGTGTGGCTATCGGACAGCAACGACGCCATGGAGCGGCTGCGGATCCAGCATGAAGCGGCGCTGTTTTTGCCAATGCTGGTGACTGGTAGCCATGTTGGCCCGCGCCATTGCCATACCTCGGGGCGTCATCTCGATATGGAGACACGCGCTTGGGTCGCTGCACAGCGTCATATGGGGTTTGAAATGGATCCGGGCGAGCTGGACGACGGTGAGGTCGCGACGCTCCGCCGGATCACGGATTGGTGGAAAGAAAACCGCAGCTGGATGGCGCGCGGTGACATTTTACGCCTAGATACGGACGACCCGGCCGTCATTGGTGAAATGCAAATCAGTAACGACGGCGACCGTTTTGTGGTGTTTGCAGGGCTCATGCAGTCCACGCGCTCGGTTCTGCCGCGTCCCTTGCGGCTGACAGGGCTTGATGCGGCGTCGACGTATCGGTTGACCCCCCTCAGCCAAAGCTCGGTTCCTGAGTGGCAGAGCCGTGGTGCGCCGTTACTCACCATCGGGGAAGCCACGCTGCCGGGACAATATTTAATGCATCAGGGCGTGACCCTGCCATGGGGCTATCCGCAGACCTTATGGGTGTTTGAAGGGCAAAGAACATGACCAAAGAGAGACGCAACCGCGGCTGGTATGGCATGCTGGACAAGGACGGTTTTATCCGCCGTTCCTGGATGAAAAACCAAGGGTTCCCAGATCACGCCTTTGATGGCCGCCCCGTTATAGGTATCTGCAACACATGGTCCGAACTGACCCCGTGTAATTCCGGACTGCGTGAGCTGGCTGAAGGTGTCAAACGTGGCGTTTGGGAGGCCGGCGGTTTTCCGGTTGAATTCCCCGTCATGTCATTGGGCGAAACCCAAATGAAGCCGACCGCGATGCTGTTTCGCAACCTGCTGGCGATGGACGTTGAAGAATCCATCCGTGCTTATGGTATGGATGGGGTTGTGCTGCTGGGCGGCTGCGATAAGACCACGCCTGGTCAGCTGATGGGCGCGGCCTCTGTTGATCTGCCGTCGATTGTTGTCTCTGCGGGGCCGATGTTGAACGGAAAATGGAAGGGGCGCGACCTGGGATCTGGCACTGATGTGCGCAAGTTTGCCATGGACGTCAAAGCGGGCGACATGACGCTCAACGACTTTATGGCGACCGAGTCAGGCATGTCCCGGTCCAAAGGTGTGTGTATGACCATGGGCACGGCCTCGACGACGTCTTCTTTGTCCGAGGCGATGGGCCTGTGTCTGCCGATGAACGGGTCGCTGCCTGCAGTTGATGCCCGCCGCATGGCGCTGGCGCATATGACCGGAAAACGCATTGTAGAGATGGTCGAAGAAGACCTTAAACTGTCGGACGTTCTGACCAAGGAAAGCTTCCTGAACGCGATTGTGGCAAATGCCGCTCTTGGTGGTTCTACCAACGCCGTGGTGCACCTGCTGGCGCTGGCGGGCCGTGTCGGCATTGACCTGACGCTCGCAGATTTCGAAATCGGCGGTGAGATTCCGCTTTTGGTGAACTGCATGCCGTCTGGCAAATACCTGATGGAAGACTTCTGTTACGCAGGCGGTGTTCCGGTGGTGCTGAAAGAGATTGCTCACAAGCTGCGCCCGGCGCAGACCGTCATGGGCAAGGACATCTCGCATTATTTCGAAGACGCCGAGTGTTATAACCGCGACGTGATCTTTGCTTATGACGACCCGCGCAAACCGGCGGCAGGTCTGCGCGTTCTGCGCGGCAATCTTGCCCCGCGCGGCGCGATTGTAAAACCGTCTGCGGCGTCCGATCACCTGCTGGAGCATGAGGGCGAAGCCTATGTGTTCGAAACCATCGAAGAGCTGAAGGCCAAAATAGACCGCGAGGATCTGCCAGTGGATGAAAACACAATCCTTGTGCTGAAAAACTGCGGCCCCAAGGGCTATCCGGGCATGCCCGAAGTGGGCGATATGCCGGTGCCAGCCAAACTGGTAAAGCAAGGCGTGCGTGATATTGTGCGCGTGTCTGACGCGCGGATGTCCGGCACCGCGTTCGGCACCGTGATCTTGCATGTGGCCCCCGAGGCCACCGCTGGCGGCCCCATTGCCCTGGTGAAAACTGGCGACCGCATCAAAGTCTCTGCCTCCACCGGTGTTCTTGAACTGCTGGTTGCGGAAGAGGAGTTGGACGCGCGTCGTGCCGCATGGGCGCAGCCCGAACCGCATTACACCCGTGGCTATGCCAAAATGTACGTGGATCACGTGCTGCAGGCGGACCAGGGGGCTGATCTTGATTTCCTGGTGGGCAAAGACACCCGCCCCGTGACACGGGAGAGCCACTAAATTGGATTTTCACGCGACATTTCATGACCTGAGCGGCGCATCCGTCTTTATCACTGGTGGCGGCTCCGGCATTGGAGCTGCACTGACCGAAGGCTTTCTGCGTCAGGGTGCCAACGTGGCCTTTGTGGGCCGTTCGGATGCCAGCGCTTTTGTGGACCGTATGGAAGAAGAGACCGGCAATCGTCCGCTGTTCATCCAATGCGACATCACCGATATTCCGGCGCTGAAGGCCGCACTTGCCCAGTCAGCACGGGCCCACGGCCCGATTGGCGTCTTGGTGAACAATGCGGCCAACGACCAGCGCCACGAGACGCTCGATGTGGAAGAGGATTTTTGGGACTGGTCGCAGTCGATCAACCTGAAAGCTTACTTCTTTGCGTGCCAAGCGGTGATCCCGGGGATGAAGGAACTGGGTGGCGGCGCCATCGTGAATTTCACTTCGATCAGCTATATGATGGGCAATACCGGCTACCCGGCTTATACCACGGCGAATTCTGGCATTAACGGAATGACCCGCAGCCTGGCGCGCGAGTTTGGCCCCGACCGCATCCGGGTGAATGCGCTGGCGCCGGGTTGGGTGCTGACCGAAAAGCAGCTTGATAAATGGGCGACGCCCAAAGCGCTTGCCGGTCATTTGGAGCGCCAGTGCCTGAAGGACCATTTGGCCCCGCAGGATATTGTCGAATCGACCCTGTTCCTGTCTTCGAAGACCTCTCGTATGATCTCAGGCCAGGCGCTGGTGGTTGATGGCGGCGTGGTGGTGTCGGGATGAGCTCCCAAACGACCAAGACCGCCACCTGGGCGGCTGCAGACTGGGGTACGTCTCATTTGCGCCTGTGGCCCATGGATGCAACGGGGATGGCCCTGACCCGGATCGATTCTGACCGGGGCATGGGGGCCATTGTAAAGGACGACTATGAATCCGTCCTAATTGCCCAGTTAGAGCCTTATCTTCCGACGACAGGTACAATGCCCGTTGTCGTCTGTGGAATGGCTGGGTCACGTCAGGGTTGGGCTGAAGCGCCTTATTCAAGCACGCCTTGCCCGCCGCCATCACTGGCTGAGTCGACCAAGGTACCAACAGTGAATGCGCGTCTGTCCGTGCATATCCTGCCGGGTGTGAAGCAGGTGGATCCTGCTGACGTTATGCGCGGCGAAGAAACCCAGATTGCCGGTGTTTTGGCCGCCAACCCTGATCTTGACGGGGTGATCTGCCTGCCGGGTACCCATACCAAATGGGTCTCTGTTTCCGACGGCCAGATCGAGCGTTTTACCACCTTCATGAGCGGCGAGGCATTTCATTTGATTTCGTCCGAATCTGTGTTGCGTCACACGCTGGCGGAAGACGGCTGGGATGAGGCGGCTTTTGCCAAAGGCTGCGAAATCGCCCGCAAAGATCCCGCCGCTCTGCTCAGCGCAATGTTCAGTCTGCGAGCCGAAGCGCTTTTGGCGGATCTTGATCCTGTTGCCGCCCGCGCGCGGCTGTCCGGCCTGTTGGTTGGCGCCGAGGTTGAGGCTGCGCGCCCGTCCTGGAGCGAAAAAACTGTCATCATTGTTGGTGAAACTGGCATGGCAAGCGCCTATGCGGCTGCGCTGTCACTGCAAGGCGCAGACGCCAAGATTGCCAATGCAGAAAAGTCGACACTTGCAGGGCTGTGTGCAGCCTATGCGCACTTGAACCAAGAGGTTTAATCCATGTCCCGTGATATTATTGCCATCCTGCGTGGCATCACGCCCGGCGAAGTTATTCCCGTCACTGACGCTTTGATTGCGGCTGGGATCACCAAAATTGAAGTGCCGCTGAATTCTCCGGATCCCTATGACAGCATTGCTAAAATGATCGATCACGCCGGCGATCGCGCTTTGATCGGTGCGGGCACTGTGCTGGACACGCAATCGGTCGCCCGGCTTGCGGCAATCGGTGCAAAAATGGTGGTCTCGCCTGACGCTAATCCAGACGTCATTATGGCGACCAAAGCGGCGCAGATGCTGTCGTTTCCCGGCGTCATGACCCCGACCGAGGCCTTCTCGGCCTTGCGCGCAGGTGCTGATGGTCTGAAGTTTTTCCCAGCGTTCAAACTTGGCCTTGATGGGTTCAAAGCGTTGAAGGCCGTGTTGCCCCACGACGCAGCGACCTATGCTGTCGGCGGTGTGGGGCCGGAAGACTTTGCCGACTGGCACGCCGCTGGCGCAACCGGTTTTGGCATTGGCTCTAGCCTTTATAAACCCGGCCGCACAGCCGAGGAAATCGCTGCTGTTGCGACCGAAATCGTCTGTGCGTATGATGAGGTCTACGCCGCATGACTGTGTTCAGCCAAACCAAGTGTATCTTGGGCGAAGGCGCGTTCTGGCATCCAGAGCGCGCTCAGTTTTTCTGGTTTGACATTCTGGGTCAGAAGTTGCTGACCGTCGCCAACGGTGACGAACATCACTGGGATTTCGACGAATGTGTTTCTGCTGCAGGTTGGGTGGATTACGACACGCTCATTTTGGCCAGTGCCTCGGCTTTGTGGAGATTTGATCTTGCCACAGGCGAACAAGCATTCCTGCATGCGCTTGAAGCGGACAACGCGATGACCCGGTCCAATGACGGTCGGGCGGACCCTTGGGGTGGCTTCTGGATTGGAACAATGGGTTTCAACGCCGAACCCGGCGCCGGTGCGATTTATCGCTATTTCAGGGGCGAACTGCGCATGATTGTGTCGGATTTGACCATCACCAACGCGATCTGCTTTGCGGCTGATCGCTCTTGTGCGTATTATGTCGATACGGCTAAGGGTCAGGTGATGCGCCAGCCTCTGGCGGCTGCGGAGGGTTGGCCGCAAGGTACGCCAGAGGTGTTTCTTGATCTGGCAGATGAAGACTTTGGTGCAGACGGTGCTGTGATCGACGCGAATGGCAACTTTTGGAATGCGCAATGGGGGGCGTCCCGCGTGGCGTGTTATGCACCTGATGGCACACTCCGAGAGACAATCTCCGTATCCACGCCGCAAACCTCATGCCCTGCGTTTGGTGGGGCTGATCTGTCGACTCTCTATGTGACCACCGCATCAGATGGGGTAGAGGACATCGGTGCTGGCAAAACCTTTGCCATTGAAACCAACGCGCGTGGACAGCGCGAACACCAAGTGATCCTGTGAGGACATCATGAAACGTACGCTTGGCACCTGCTATTACCCCGAGCACTGGCCTGAAACGATTTGGGAAGAAGACGCACGGCGCATGGCCGAAGCGGGCCTGACTTGGGTCCGTATCGGCGAGTTCTCTTGGTCCCGGATCGAGCCCAATCCGGGTGAATTCCATTGGGATTGGATGGAACGCGCGATTGCGGTTCTTGGCTCTTATGGGCTCAAGGTTGTGCTGGGCACGCCCACCGCCACACCGCCGCGCTGGATGGCGGACAAACACCCCGACATGTTTGCTGTCGATGTCGAAGGCCGACCGCGCGGCTTCGGATCGCGCCGTCACTACTGCTTTAGCCACAAGGGCTATATCGAGGAAAGCAAGCGCATCACCCGCGCGATGGCGGAACGCTTTGGCGGTAATCCGCATGTGGGCGCATGGCAGACCGACAATGAATACGGCTGTCACGACACGATCATCAGCTATTCCCCTGCAGCGCGCGTGGCCTTCCAAGACTGGCTGCGGGCGCAGTTCAGCGGTGACATCAACGCTTTGAACGAGGCCTGGGGCAATGTCTTCTGGTCTATGGAATATCGCGATTTTGCGGAAATCGAGCTGCCAAACCTGACCGTGACGGAGCCCAACCCCGCGCATGTGCACGCGTTCAAAAGATTCAGCTCGGATCAGGTGGCGGCGTTTAACCGCGCGCAGGTCGAGATCATCAAAGAATTCTCACAATCGCCGATTTCCCACAACTACATGGGCCGGATCACCGACTTCGACCACTTTAAGGTCGGCGATGATCTGGAGATTGCGACCTGGGACAGCTACCCTTTGGGCTTTCTTGAAGACCGCGTCGGCGCCCCGGCCGAGACACAGCGCAAATTTGCACGCCAGGGTGATCCGGATTTCCAAGCATTGCATCATGACCTGTATCGCGCTGTCGGCAAAGGCCGTTGGTGGGTAATGGAGCAGCAGCCGGGCCCGGTGAACTGGGCGCCCTACAATCCGTCGCCGCTGCCAGGCATGGTCCGTCTGTGGAGTTGGGAAGCCTTTGCCCATGGCGCCGAGGCCGTATGTTACTTCCGCTGGCGTCAGGCGCCGTTTGCGCAGGAACAATTGCATGCCGGCATGTTGCGCCCGGATAGCAAAGATGCACCGGCCATGGATGAGGCCTGCCATGTCGCCTATGAGCTGCTGCAGGCCCCCACCGTGCAGCCCGCACAGGCACCCGTTGCGGTGCTCTTTGACTATGATGCGGACTGGGCATGGAGCACGCAGCCGCAGGGGCAGGGCCTTGATTACTTCGGCCTGATCCTCGACCACTATCGGGGTCTGCGTCGTGCGGGCCTGACCGTTGACGTCCTGCCGCCGAATACGCGCGATTTCACGGGCTACAGCCTCGTTGTGGTGCCTGGCATGATGCATATGGCTGAGGACCTGAAGGCGGCGTTGGCGACCAGCGGTGTTGAGGTTCTTTATGGTCCGCGTTCCGCCGCGCGGGATGCAAGTTTCCGCATTCCAACCAATCCGCTGCCGCCAGCACTGCCGGGTCTGGATGTGACGGTGTCGCGACTGGAAACCCTGCGCCCGGACATGCCGGTGCCGCTGGCAGGCGGCGGGAACGCCATGCTTTACTTGGAAGAACTTGAGAGTGAGGCCGAGGTTGTGATGTGCACCGAAGCTGGGGCCGCTGTGGCGGTGCGGAGCGGCAAGCAGACTTATTGTGGTGGCTGGCTCGATGAGGCCGGGATGGATCGTCTGGTCATTCAGGTGGGCGAAGCGGCGGGTCTGGCCATGCGCAAAATGCCCGAAGGGGTGCGCACCCGCCGCACTGCAACCGAGGAGTTCTGGTTCAACTATAATGCAAGCCCGGTTGAGACTGAAGTCGGCTTTCTACCGGCGGCTGGCGTTCTGCGGATCGACCTTTAGCGGTCAGATCAAACCCTCGGCGCGAAAAGAAATTTCTGTGTCCGCGCCGATGATTAGGTGATCGTGCAGCGCAATACCCAGGGCCGTCAGCGCCATGCCGACCTGAGCGGTCATCTGAATATCCGCTTCTGATGGAGTCGGGTCGCCTGAAGGGTGATTGTGCACAAGAATGAGGGCGCTAGCGTTTAACTCTAGCGCCCTTTTTGCCACCTCACGGGGGTAGACAGGGACGTGATCAACGGTGCCTTGTGCCTGTGACTCATCCGCAATTAGAACATTCTTCCGGTCGAGGAAGAGCACGCGGAATTGTTCTGTTTCCCGGTGGGCCATCGTCGTGTGGCAGTAATCCAAAAGCGCGTCCCAACTGGAAATTACGTGTTTTTGCAGCACCTTCGCCCGTGCCATGCGGCCTGCCGCGGCTTCTAACACCTTGAGGTCGACAATGACTGCCGCACCGATACCACTGACCTCTGCCAGCCGTTCGGGCGGGGCCGTGATAACGCGGTTGAAGTCGCCGAAATGCGCCATAAGCTGGTGGGCGAGGGGTTTCACATCCCGGCGTGGGATGGAGCGAAACAGGACCAGCTCCAGAAGTTCATAATCTGGCATCGCAGCCGCGCCACCAGCCATAAATCGCTGCCGCAGGCGGACCCTGTGGTCGGTCAGATAGGAGGGAACTCGGCGTCTTTTGCCCCCTTCCGGCAGCGGGCCTGTCGGAGTCTCGTCGCCCTGATCAAAAAGCGGCATCTGAGAATCATTGAACACGCCACGGGTCACCATGGCGCCATGATGTCGCCATCTTAGTTGATGAAAGGTTAATTCTGCGATGTGAGGCCGGGGATAAGTTTATACTCCATCTGTACGCCCCCCCTAGGCCGGATGATGAAGCGACCTAGAGAAAGGACAAAAGCGCCCCGCTTGGGAGCGCTTTTGTCTTTGGTTCCGGTGCCGAACAGGGGCGCTGTCTTTGGGCTCCGCCCGATCGCAAGCGCAACGCCCCACCGGGGATGTTTCCGGGATGCTTGTTCACCCCTTCATGCCGTCCCAGAACCCTTTCACAGAGGAAAAAAAGCTGCGGGATTCGGGGTTGTTGTTCTCTTCAGAGAGGTCTTCGAATTCCTTCAGGATTTCTTTCTGGCGGGGAGTCAGATTGACCGGAGTTTCAACAGCCAGCTCGATGAACATGTCGCCAACAGTGCCGCCACGTAGGGCCGGCATACCTTTACCGCGCAGACGCATCTGGCGACCAGATTGGCTGCCTTCGGGGATCTGCACGCGGCCGCGGCCGCCGTCGATTGTTGGAACCTCAATCGCGCCACCCAGCGCTGCCTTGGCCATAGAGACCGGCACGCGACAGTAGAGGTTGGTGCTTTCGCGTTCAAAGAGTTTGTGGTTTGCAACCTCAATAAAAATATAGAGATCTCCCGGAGGTCCACCACGCAGGCCTGCTTCGCCTTCGCCAGCCAGACGGATGCGGGTGCCAGTTTCAACACCAGCGGGAATGTTCACCGACAGCGAACGATCCTTTTCCACGCGACCGTGGCCGTGGCAGACCTTACACGGGTTCTTGATCATCTGGCCCAAGCCATTACAAGTCGGACAGGTGCGTTCAACCGTGAAGAACCCCTGCTGTGCGCGCACCTTGCCCATACCATTACAGGTCGGACAGGTTGTCGGTTCTGCGCCGCCTTCGGCACCGGTACCATCACAGGCGGTACAGGACACTGTGGTCGGCACATTGATGGTTTTCTGCAGACCCCGGAAGGCATCTTCGAGCGACACACGCAAATTATAGCGCAGATCGGCGCCACGGGTTGCGCGCTGACGGCCACCGCCGCCTCGCTGCCCCCCCATGAAATCCCCGAACAAATCATCAAAGACGTCCGAGAAAGCGGACGAGAAGTCACCGCCCGGATGGGCACCACGGGCGCCGCCGCCGCCCATTCCGCCTTCAAAGGCGGCATGACCATAGCGGTCGTAGGCTGCCTTTTTTTCGGCATCCTTCAGGCAGTCATAGGCTTCGTTTGCTTCCTTGAACTGTGCCTCGGCATTTGGATTGTCCGAATTGCGGTCGGGATGCAGTTCTTTGGCCTTTTTTCGGAAGGCTTTTTTAATCTCGTCGGTGCTGGCTCCCTTGGAGATCCCAAGCACCTCGTAATAGTCACGTTTTGACATTGGATAACTCCTTCGGCCTCAACGAAAGAAGGCCGGTCCGGGTGACGGACCGGCCCATTGACCAAGGTGTCAGACCTTAGCGTTTGTTGTCGTCGAGGTCTTCGAAATCGGCGTCGACAATATCGTCATCTGCCGGGCCGGTTTCTGCGTCCGCTTCAGGCATGGGCTCTGCGCCTTCCTCGGCATCGGCTTGTGCCTTGTAGATCGCTTCGCCAAGGCGCATGGCGGCCTCGGTGACGTTCTGGATGCCGCTTTTGATCTTATCAGCAGTGGATTTCTCGTTTTCGAGGTCGTCTTTCAGAGCGGCGAGGGCCAATTCGATCGCCTCGATGGTGGAGGGGTCGACCTTATCGCCATGTTCTTCAATCGATTTCTCGGTCGAATGGATCAGGCTTTCGGCTTGGTTTTTCGCTTCAATCAGCTCTCGGCGTTCTTTATCCGCTTCCGCATTGTCTTCCGCGTCTTTGACCATTTGTTCAATGTCTGCGTCAGAGAGGCCGCCAGACGCCTGGATGGTGATCTGCTGCTCTTTGCCGGTGGCTTTATCCTTGGCACCAACGGACACGATGCCGTTTGCGTCAATGTCAAAAGTCACTTCGATCTGTGGCATGCCGCGCGGTGCGGGCGGGATGTCCTCGAGGTTGAACTGACCCAGCATCTTGTTGTCCGAAGCCATCTCGCGCTCACCTTGGAACACGCGGATTGTTACGGCGTTTTGGTTGTCTTCCGCGGTGGAAAAGACCTGCGACTTTTTGGTCGGAATGGTGGTGTTGCGGTCGATGAGGCGGGTGAAGACGCCTCCGAGGGTTTCAATACCCAGCGACAGCGGAGTCACGTCAAGAAGAACAACGTCTTTGACGTCACCCTGCAGAACACCAGCTTGGATCGCGGCGCCCATGGCAACCACTTCGTCCGGGTTCACGCCTTTGTGCGGCTCTTTGCCGAAGAATTTGGTCACTTCTTCGATGACCTTCGGCATACGGGTCATACCACCAACCAGAACAACTTCGTCCACGTCGGATGCGGAAAGACCAGCGTCTTTCAGAGCCGCCGCGCAGGGCTTCAGGGAGTTCTTGATCAGGTCCGCAACAAGCGACTCCAGTTTGGCACGGGTCAGTTTCATCACCATGTGCAGCGGGGTGCCGGACGTCGGATCCATCGAGATGAACGGCTGGTTGATTTCGGTCTGGGAAGAGGAGGACAGCTCGATTTTCGCTTTTTCGGCTGCCTCTTTCAGACGCTGCAGCGCCATCTTGTCTTTGGTCAGGTCGACGTTGTGTTCTTTTTTGAACTGGTCGGCCAGATAAGACACGATACGCATGTCGAAGTCTTCACCACCCAGGAAGGTGTCACCATTGGTGGATTTCACTTCAAACAGGCCGTCGTCGATTTCCAGGATGGTCACGTCGAAGGTACCACCACCAAGGTCATAAACCGCGATGGTTTGGGTGTCTTCTTTGTCGAGGCCGTAAGCCAGCGCAGCGGCGGTCGGTTCGTTTATGATACGCAGCACTTCGAGACCGGCGATTTTACCGGCGTCTTTGGTGGCCTGACGCTGGGCGTCGTTGAAGTATGCAGGCACGGTAATGACCGCTTGCGTCACGCCCTCACCGAGATAAGACTCGGCGGTTTCTTTCATCTTCTGCAGGGTGAAGGCAGAGATCTGCGACGGGGAGTATTTCTCACCCTTGGTTTCGACCCATGCGTCACCATTGCCGCCGTTGACCACAGCAAACGGCAGGTTCTTTTTGTCTTTGGCGAGATGTTCGTCGTCGAACCGGCGGCCGATCAGACGCTTCACACCAAAGATGGTGTTGTCGGGGTTGGTCACAGCCTGGCGTTTTGCTGGCTGACCCACCAGGCGCTCTTCATCGGTGAAGGCGACAATGGAGGGGGTGGTGCGTGCACCCTCGGCGTTTTCGATAACGCGGGGTTGGGAGCCATCCATAATGGCCACGCAGGAGTTGGTTGTACCGAGGTCGATACCGATAACTTTGCTCATCTCTTTTCGATCCCTTAATCTTAACAAAGGCGATTTCCCGACGCAGGAACCCTCATCGGCATTCCCGCCCCGATTCTGTAGCGGAATGTCTGTTACAACCGCTTCCCGGCGTATATAGGGAGCGACAATGACCCCTGCAACCGGCTCCTTTGCCCATTGGCGCAAATTACAGCGGTTTTGCCAGAGATGGAGTTAATAAGGTCTGAATGACACGGCTGACTGTGCGCGGATTTGACATTTACAAAGGGTATCTCAGCCCAGAGCGTCAGCGTGCCCTCGTGCAGGTGCTGCGCCCTGTGCTGCAGGCCGCGCCGTTGTTTTCCCCCGAGGTGCCCGGTGGGGGGCAAATGTCGGTGCGGATGACAGCGGCGGGGGCCTATGGCTGGTTTTCAGACAAAAGCGGTTATCGCTACATCGATGCTCATCCTTCGGGGCGGCCTTGGCCCGCAATCCCGGCCGAAGTTCTGGAGATTTGGGAGAGCCTGAGCGGCAGTGACCGCGCGCCAGAGTGCTGTTTGTTCAACTACTATGGCGATGGCGCAAAAATGGGTTTGCATCAGGACAAGGATGAGGCGGATTTCTCTTATCCGGTGGTGTCGATCTCGTTGGGTGATGACGGGTTGTTGCGCGTGGGCGGCACCACCCGGCGTGAAAAGACAGAGTCGATTTGGCTCAATTCAGGTGATGTCGTGGTCATGGGCGGTGAGGCGCGCCTTGCCTATCATGGGGTGGACCGCATCCGGTTCAAATCCTCTCGGCTTTTGCCAAAGGGCGGACGCGTGAACCTAACCTTGCGGGTGGTAAAATGAGGCGGCTGCGCGGGGTTGCTTAGCGGCGGGCGTTCCAGCTGGCAGACGCCATGCGGCGGGTGTAAAATTCACCCATCAAACCAAGCACGCCAAAGATCAGCGTGACCCAGGCCGTGTACTGCCAGTTGCTGACGGTCGAAGTGTAGTTGATGAAGATATCACCGCGCGCCTGATCAATAGTGTGAAACAGCGGGTTCCAGACAAACAGCGGCAGTATGTAGCCGGGCAGCGTACCCGCGAGCATCATTTTGCCTGAGAAGAACATATTGGAGCGCTGGTAGACCATCGAGATGATGCTAACCAGACCGGGAATCCACGGTTTGATCACATAAAGAACCAATCCAATCGCTGCACCACTGATCCAGGCCAGTAAAACCATTCCATACGCACCAATGGGGTCCTCGATCGTAATGGGTTGGAAGGCGGCGTGGTAGACAAACAGGATCACCAG
>SPLB01000168.1 GCA_004566265.1 Paracoccaceae bacterium
TATGGGGGGCGGGGTGCTGACGGGGGGCAGCGGCGCCGATCTCTTTGTAGCGAGCGCAGCAGTTGGCGCACGCAGCCATCTGCAGATCCGTGATTTCACCCCTGACGAAGATCGGCTGGATGTCAGTGGCTTCGCCGACCTGCGCAGCCTGCAGGCGTTGCAGGTCAGCGCGCGGGGCTCGGGGCTGGTGCTGCGCCATGGGGACCATGTGATCGAGGTCCAAACCACAGGATCCGCCGCGCTGAAACTGCAGGATCTGTTTCCGGAAGGCTGGCACGACCCGCACCGGCTGGCGCCGGGTCAGCCCTGGGAAGAAGGAATGACCTATGGCAGCGAGGCCGCGGACAAGATCTGGTGTGGGACAGAGGATGACCGCGTGGATGGTCTGGGGGGGGATGACCGGATTGGCGGCAACTATGGCAATGATCATCTGCGCGGCAGCGCGGGCAATGATACGCTGTATGGCAGCTATGGTCAGGACCAGCTGGAGGGCGGCGTGGGCGCGGATCGTATGTATGGCGGACCTGGCCATGACCAGCTTGAGGGCGGCGAAGGCGACGACCGGATGTTTGGCAGCTCTGGGAATGATACGCTGCGCGACAGTGGCGGCGCCAATCGGATTGGCGGCGGCGATGGTACAGATCATGTCCACGGTGGCAGGCATGCGGACAATCTGTATGGCGGCACTGGCCATGACCAGCTCTGGGGCTATACCGGAGATGATCGGATCTGGGGCGGCGACGGCGACGATCAGCTGCAGGGCCATGACGGCCATGACCGGCTGTGGGGGGGGGCAGGCCAAGATGTTCTCATCGGTGGGGCTGGCCCCGACTGGCTGGGCGGCGGTACGGAAGATGATGTGCTGAGCGGCGAGGGGGACGCAGATGTTTTTATCTTTGCGGACCGGCATGGCACGGATCGGATCCAGGACTTCACCCCCGGAGAAGACCTGATCGATCTCAGCGCGCTGACGGGCATCGGGGGGATCGGCGACCTGCGCCTCCAGAGTGACCAAGGCGACACATTGGTCACCACCGGTCAGGGTGGTATCCGTTTGGAAGGTCTCATCCCTTCCGCGCTGGATGGCGATGACTTTATTTTCTGAAAAGCTGATTGCAGATGCGCGCAATGAAGGCTTGCGCTTTGCTCGCCGTCAAGGAAGACAATGGAGGCAAGACATCAGATATAGTAGCCCTGACGCAGACGCCTCTCTGTGACACAGGGAAGAGCAGCAAAGGGTGAGCTATGAAAATCGCGGTTGCAGGTCTGGGCTATGTGGGGCTGTCCAATGCGGTGCTGCTGGCGCAGAACCATCCGGTCACGGCGGTGGATGTTTCGCAGGCCCGCATGCAGATGGTCAATGCAGGCCAATGCCCGATCGTGGACGCGGAACTGGAAGAGTTTCTAACCCGCGGGAACCTGCAGCTGACGGCCACCACCGACGCAGAAGCGGCCTATCGCGCGGCGGATTATGTCATCGTGGCGACGCCAACGAATTACGATCCGAAGAACAATTACTTTGATACTTCCAGCGTCGAAGCCGTAATTCGGCAGGTGATGGCCGTCAATACGACGGCTACCATTGTCATCAAATCTACTATTCCGGTTGGCTATGTGCAGAGGCTGCGCGCAGAGCTGGACACCGATCAGGTGATTTTCAGCCCTGAATTCCTGCGCGAAGGTCAGGCGCTTTATGACAACCTCTACCCCAGCCGCATCATTGTTGGGGAACGCTCCGAACGGGCCCGGATCTTTGCCGGTCTCCTGCTGGAGGGGGCGGCCAAGACGGATGTCGATGTTCTCTTTACCGATCCGGATGAAGCCGAGGCGATCAAGCTGTTTGCCAATACATATCTGGCGATGCGGGTGGCCTTCTTCAACGAGCTGGACAGCTACGCCATGGCGGGCGGCATGGACGCGCGTCAGATCATCGAGGGCATCAGCCTGGATCCGCGCATCGGCGGCCATTACAACAACCCCTCTTTTGGATATGGGGGCTACTGCCTGCCTAAGGATACCAAGCAGCTCCTGGCCAATTACAGCCATGTGCCGCAGAACCTGATCCGCGCCATTGTCGATGCCAACCGCACGCGTAAGGATTTTCTCGCGGATCAGATCCTGATGACCGGCGCCCGCCGGGTGGGGATCTACCGGCTGGTGATGAAGGTAGGGTCAGATAATTTTCGCCAGTCGTCAATTCAGGGCATCATGAAACGGCTCAAGGCCAAGGGCGTTGAGGTCATCGTCTATGAGCCGGTGCTGGAGGAAGAGGATTTCTTCCGCTCCCGCGTGGTGCGGGATCTGCAGTACTTCAAGGATAACGCTGATCTGATTGTGGCCAACCGGCTGACCGATGAAATCGCAGATGTCAAAGACAAGGTCTTTACTCGGGACCTTTTTGGCGACAACTGATGACAGGCTCTAATCCTGCCCGTTTCCGGGCGCAGCAACAGGACATCCAACGTGCAAACCGTTCTTGTGACCGGGTCTGCCGGCTTTATCGGCTTTCATCTGAGCAAGCATCTACTGGCGCATGGCTATCGCGTTGTGGGGCTGGATGCGCTGAGCGATTATTATGACGTTTCCCTGAAGGAGAGGCGTCACGATATGCTGGCCTACGACGCGGGCGGCGAGAACTTCACAGCGGTGATTGGCAAGGTGGAAACCCCCGGTCTGGTATTGGATCTATTTCGAGAGTATAATTTTGATTATGTTATTCATTTGGCCGCTCAGGCCGGGGTGCGCTATTCGATCGAGAACCCGAGGTCCTATCTCGAAAGCAATCTCATCGGCACCTTCGAGATCCTCGAGGCCGCGCGCGCCCATCCGCCGAAACATATGCTTCTGGCGTCCACGTCTTCGGCGTACGGCGCCAATACGCAAATGCCCTACCGCGAAGACCAGCGCGCCGACCATCAGATGTCCTTTTATGCGGCGACCAAAAAATCGACCGAGAACATGGCGCATTCCTATGCCCATCTCTTTGATCTGCCGGTCACCATGTTCCGGTTTTTCACGGTCTATGGCCCCTGGGGCCGGCCCGATATGGCGCTGTTCAAATTCACCAAGGCGATCCTCGAGGGCAACCCGATCGACGTCTATAACCACGGCGATATGAAGCGCGATTTTACGTATGTGGAAGATCTGGTCGAAGCCATTCGCCTGCTTCTGGATGCGGTACCCCAGCGCCCCGCAGACGGCGTGGTCCCCGAGGGCGACAGCCTGTCGCCGGTCGCACCACATCGGGTGGTGAATATTGGCAACTCAGACTCTGTGCAGCTCACCGATTTCATTGCCGCGATCGAGAAGGCCACGGGGCTGACCGCCAAGCGCAATCTGATGCCCATGCAGGCGGGGGATGTGCCCGCGACCTGGGCCGATGCGGAGCTTTTGAAAACGCTGACCGGCTACGCGCCGCAGACAAATGTCGAAGACGGCGTCGCCGCCTTTGTCGATTGGTACCGTGCGTATTATCGCCCCAATGAGGCGGGTCAGAGCTAACGGGACAGAGCCGCATGCTGACCGCGCACCTGCCCTCAGGATATGGAATGTTCCAACGCTGAAACAGCTTTGGAACATTCCATATCTCCTGCCGGTCGCCCTTCTGGGCGCCGTGCTGCCTGATTTTGATACGATCTGGTTCCTGTTTATCGATCAGGGCGCAATTCATTACAACCGTTATTGGGTGCATATACCCCCGTTCTGGGCGATGGTGGTACTTGTGGTTCTGCCCGCAATGGCGGTGGGCGCGCGAGGGTATCTGGGCACGGCCTGCGTATTCTCTGCAGCCCTCCTGATGCATCTGCTGCTGGATACGGTCAGCGGCGGCATTCTGTGGGGCGCGTGGTTCAGTGATCATCTGTGCAGCCTGGTGACCGTGCCCGCGCCAACCATAGCCATTGGGTGCTGTCCTTTCTATTGCACTGGGGCTTTATGCCAGAACTGTTGATCTGGGCTTGGGCGTTCTGGCTGTGGTGTCGTCCCTGCGGAAGAGGCCCCTCCCCTTGCTTCCCTCTTCCGCAATGGACCTGTCGCGGTTTGATGCCGCTCCTTTGATAGCATTTACTGCAACAAAGGAGACTGACTATGGGACTGAAACGGA
>SPLB01000169.1 GCA_004566265.1 Paracoccaceae bacterium
CGCCACAGATTGTGCCCACCACGCCGGTCAGCGACCCACAGAGGAAAAACACCCTCATCACCGATCCCTCGCTCAGGCCAAGCGTGCGCAGGATGCCAATGTCGCGGCCCTTGTTTTTGACCAACATCACCAGCCCCGAGACAATGTTCATAGTCGCCACCAGCACAAGGATCGACAGGATAATGAACATCACATTGTCCTCGACCTCCAAGGCTCGCAAAAAGCTGCCCGAGGCATCGCGCCAGGTCCAGACGCCATAGCCGTTCCCCACCGCATTGAGCAACGGAAGAACCAGATGTTCCACATGTTCGGGATCGGCCACCATGACCTCGACCTCATCGGCAAAGCCCTCGCGGTTGAAATAGCTCTGCGACTCGGCAAAAGGCATGTAGACCCGTGCGCTATCAATGTCATAGCGGCCAACGCTAAAGATATAGACCACCTCGTAGACGTTCACCCGTGGGCTGGTCCCAAAGGCCGTACGCACGCCGTTTGGAGAGATCAGCTTGATCCGGTCCCCGACCCGCACGCCCAAGCTGCGCGCCATGCCAGAGCCCATGGCAATACCCTCGCCATAGCGGCTCAGATCGCCAAGCGCCTCTTCGCTGCCTGCAACCCCCGGTACCTGCAACAGGTCTTCATAGCGCATGCCATAGACCTGCGCGCCGGCATTGCGGTCGCCGCGGCTGGCCATGACCTGCCCCTTGACCAGAGGGGCGGCGGTGATCACACCGTCGACGCTGCGCGCGGCCTCTGCCAGCGCGTCAAACCCCTCGATCCGCCGGTCCAGACGGCCCGCCAGATTGACCTCTCCATGGGAATAAATCGAGGCATGCGCATTGGCGCCCAGAATGGTGCCGACAAATTCCGACCGGAACCCCGAGCGTACCGCCAGCGTGGCAATCAGCGCAAAAACTGCCAGCGTAATGCCAAGGAGCGAGATCCACGTCATCACGCTCACGCCCCCTTCCGAGCGTTTGGCCCGCAAATAGCGCCAGGCGATCATCCATTCAAACCGTGAAAACGGCGGGGGGGTTTTGGCCATGCGAATAAGGTCCTGCTTGAAATGCCCCGGAAACGTTCGGCCCGGAATTTTGCCAGCAACCTGAGGTCTGCGGCCGCCGGGGTCAAGGGCAGAGGTCTCTTTCGGCAGTCCTCCCCGCTGCAACACAGGCGCGCGGCGCGCCTGCCGCGCCAACGCCGCAGGCCCTCCCGCCCCATTGTGGTGTTTTGCCTCTGGCAAAAGACCTCCAACCTACACGGTCGAAAGGGCATAGTGCATTTTTATTGCCTGCGCGAACGGCGGGTGGACCTTCCAAAACAATGACCCCGCCGTGCTTCCACGGCGGGGTGTTAAAAATCAAACGCACGCCGGAATTCAGAACCCCTGAGGGGTGCGGTGACCGGCGTAGATCTCAACCAGTTTCGCAACCGCGGCCTCGGGCGTCAGCTCTTCGCTTTCACCGGTGCGGCGCGAGGTCAGTTCTACCACGCCGTTCTTGAGGCCCCGCGGGCCGACGGTAATGCGCCAGGGCAGACCGATCAGATCCATCGTCGCAAACTTGCCGCCTGCGCGTTCCTTGCGGTCATCATAAAGCGCCTCAAGACCCAAAGCAGCCAGCGCTTTCTCTAAGCTTTCACAAGCGGCATCTGCGGCCTCATCCCCCTGTTTCAGGTTCACGATGCCACAGTGAAACGGGGTCACGCCTTCAGGCCAGATGATGCCATTGTCATCATGGTTGGCCTCGATAATCGCGCCGAGGAGGCGGGACACACCGATGCCGTGGCTGCCCATATGCACCGGCACTTCGCCCTCGGCGGTCTGGACCTTGGCGCCCATGGCCTCGGAATATTTGGTGCCGAAGTAAAAGATCTGGCCGACCTCAATACCACGCGCGGTGCGACGGCGCTCTTCGGGGATCTCATTAAACAGCGCCTCGTCGTGGGTCTCATCGGTGCGGGCATATTTGGTGGTGAACTCCTCCAGCACGCCCTGGCACTGTTCGACGCTGTCGTAGTCGATCTCGCGGTCGCCAAAGGTCAAGTCAGTCACGGCGCTGTCATAGAAGACCTCGGACTCGCCAGTTTCGGCCAGCACCAGGAATTCATGGGTATAATCGCCGCCGATTGGGCCGCCATCAGCCCGCATCGGGATCGCCTGAAGCCCCATGCGCTCATAGGTGCGAAGGTAGCTTACGAGGTGACGGTTATAGGCGTGCAGCGCGTCTTCTTTGCTGAGGTCGAAGTTGTAGCCGTCTTTCATGTAGAATTCACGGCCGCGCATGACCCCAAACCGCGGGCGGATTTCGTCGCGGAACTTCCACTGCACCTGATAGAGCGTCAGCGGCAGATCTTTGTAAGACGACACATGTGCGCGGAAGATGTCAGTGATCATCTCCTCGTTCGTAGGGCCAAACAGCATGTCACGGTCGTGGCGGTCGTTGATGCGCAGCATTTCCTGACCATAATCATCGTAACGCCCGGATTCTTTCCACAAATCTGCAGGCTGCATGGTCGACATCAGCATCGGCACATGCCCGGCACGTATTTGCTCTTCGTGAACAATACCTTCGATTTTTTTCAGCACCTTGAAGCCCAACGGCAGCCAGGAGTATATTCCCGCTGCGGACTGTTTGATCATGCCAGCACGCAGCATATAGCGGTGGCTGACGATCTGGGCCTCGGAGGGGTTCTCTTTCAGAACCGGAAGAAAATAACGGGACAGGCGCATGGTCGCTCTCGTTTTTCTGGTGAAATCTGTAATCCCTAACGCGTCTAAGCCATCACCGCGCCGCAGGCAATCATGCTTTGCGCCGCGTCCTACCCGTGGCTCAATTCAGACAACGCGGCACATCCTGAATGAAAACCACATCACAGTCAGGTTCTGGTAATGAATTTTCGATAGCGTTGCGCTGCTTCACCTCGACCGCGCGGCACAATGCGGCAGATGACATCTTCAATGAACCCAATAGGCCCGGCACTGCCAAGAGGGGCCTCAGGACCGCCCGTGAACGATATGATCTTTCCGCAGGAAAACGATGCCATCAAAGAGGAATTCATCCTTTATGACCTAGAGCTTGTGGACGCGCCGCAGGAACGCGCCTTTGACAACCTGACGGATCTGGCTGCGCGGCTTTTAAATGTTGAACGCGCCATGGTGACGTTCGGCCTGTCCAGCCAGGACGTGCTTTATGTCAAGAGCGTCGCCTGCACCGGGTCTTATGACTGTTTCGCCGGCATGTGCGCCCGCTATCGCCTAAGCCGCAGTTTCAGCAGCAAGGTGCTTGCTGAAAAAGCACCCATAGCGGTGGAAGATGCGCGTAATAACCCACTGGTTCTGCAGGGGGAATGCAAGCACACCGACGAATGCCGCGCCTATTTGGGCGTGCCCTTGCACCTGCCTGACGGAAGCTGCGTGGGGGTTCTGTGCGTTACATCCAACCGACCCCGCCCCTGGCGCGATGAGGACATTCGCCTTCTCACGCAGATTTCACAATGCGTGGACGAGCAGATTTCACTCAAGCAGGCGCTGAAAGAGACCGAAATCGCAGAGGAAAAAGCCCGC
>SPLB01000170.1 GCA_004566265.1 Paracoccaceae bacterium
ATGTCGAAATGCCGGGCCATTCCGCGCAACAAAATTTCAAGATCATCATCCGCGCCATCTACTTAAATTTGAATTGGTCTAGATGTGACCTGACACCGCGCCCATTTTTTCAAATTAACTTGAGGGCGGTGCTGCCCCTGCGGGGCGGCCGTTGTTCGTTTTGATGGCGCTGCTAACGAAACCATCGAAACAAGGCAAACAACGATGTTGAATTCAGCTTTGCGCGAACGACCAATCAGATCGCGGTGTTGCGGCTTTCTTCCAGATAAATCTCGCGCAAACGCGTGGCGATCGGACCCGGCGTGCCGTCACCCAGTGCCACACCGTCGATTTCCACAACCGGCATCACAAAGGCAGAGGCCGAAGTGGTGAAGGCCTCATCTGCGCCTTTTGCCTCATCAATGGTGAACAGGCGCTCTTCGATCTTCATCTGCACTTCTTCTGCCAGACGCAGGACCGCCTTACGGGTGATCCCATGCAGGATGTCATTGGACAGCGGACGGGTGACGATCGTGCCATCCTTGACGTAATAGGCATTGTTCGAGGTGCCCTCGGTCACATAGCCATCCTCGATCATCCACGCGTCATCGCAGCCCGCCTTTTTGGCCATCATCTTCCCCATGGACGGGTAGAGAAGCTGCACGGTTTTGATGTCGCGGCGGCCCCAGCGGATGTCCTCGATCGAGATGATCTTGGCGCCCTTCTTGGACGCTGGGCTGTCAGCCAGACCCGGCTTGTTCTGCGTGAACAGCACCAAGGACGGTTCCGTGTCTTCGCCAGGAAAGACAAAATCGCGGTCGCCATCAGAGCCACGAGACACCTGCAGATACACTAGGCCTTCTTCTATCCCGTTCAATTGTACCAGCTTGCGGTGGATCTCCAACAGCTCGTCTTTGGGGCACGGGGATTTCATGTCCAACTCGTTCAACGAACGCTCCAGGCGCACAGCGTGGCCCTCGAAATCGATCAGTTTGCCATCGAGGACAGATGTGACCTCGTAGACCGCGTCTGCAAACAGGAACCCCCGGTCAAAGATCGAGATCTTGGCGTCCGCCTCTGGCAGGTATTCGCCATTCACGTAAACAGTACGGGTCATGTTCTTCTCCTTAGCCCCAAAGCGCGGCAGCAGGTGGGTGCACCCCTGCTGCGTCAAAAATCAACGGTTGGTCCCGGTCTTCTGCCAGAAGCAGCGGCCCGTCAAGGTCTGTAACAGCTGCGCCTTGCGCCACCAATGTCGCAGGGGCCATCGCCAGAGACGATCCGACCATACAGCCCACCATAACTTCAAAGCCCTCGGCCAGCGCCGCATCTCGCAACTGCAGAGCCTCTGTCAGCCCACCGGTTTTGTCCAATTTGATGTTGATCACATCGTATTTGCCCTTGAGATCGGCAAGGCTGGCACGGTCATGGCAGCTCTCGTCAGCGCAGACCGGCACCGGTCGCTCCATGCCGATCAGGGCGTCGTCCTCGCCTGCAGGCAGCGGCTGTTCGACCAGCGCCACGCCCAAGCGCACCAGATGCGGAGCCAGATCGGCATAGACCTCGGCAGACCAGCCTTCATTGGCATCAACAATAATCTTCGCGTCCGGCGCCCCTGCCCTCACAGCTTCAAGCCGAGGCATGTCATCTGGGGTTCCAAGTTTGATTTTCAAAAGCGGGCGATGCGCGTTCTTGGCTGCCTGCGTCCGCATGTTTTCAGGCGTGTCGAGCGACAGCGTGTAGGCGGTAACTTCCGGCCCCGGTTTGGACACACCCGCGAGGTCCCAAGCACGTTTGCCTGTGGTCTTGGCTTCCAGATCCCACAGAGCGCAGTCCACAGCATTGCGGGCCGCTCCTGCGGGCAACAGATCCTGAAGCTCGACGCGCGTAAAGGCTTCCGGCAGCCTTTCGATTTCCGCTGTGACGCTCTCTAGTGTTTCATTGTAGCGCGCATAAGGCACGCATTCGCCCCATCCGACCCTTCCATTCTGTTCAACTTTGACCGTCAGCACTTTGGCCTCGGTGCGCGAGCCGCGAGAAATCGTAAAGACCCGCGCGAGTTTGAAGACATCGGAGGTGACAGAAAGTTTCATCATGCGTCCTTCGGAAAGGGGTGGCCATAGGGGAAAGGGGCGCCCAGTGACAAACGCCCTCTTCAGATCAGATTGCGTCCAGCGCGTCCACCAGACGTGCGGCGCTGTGGCGATAGGGGTCAACAGCTGGCAGGCCCATGTCTTCCTCAACCTTGGCAAGGTAGGCCACGGCTTCTTCTTCGCCCAGATGCTGGGTGTTCACCGAAATCCCAACGATTATGCAGTTCGGGTTTGCGCGTAACGCCAGCGGCAGCGCGGTGTCCGCCAGTTCCTGCAGGGTCGGAACCGAATAATCCGGCAAGCCGCGCATGTGAGTACGGGTCGGCTCGTGACACAAAATCAGCGCATCCGGCGCGCCACCGTGCACCAGCGCCATGGTCACACCAGAATAAGACACGTGGAACAGCGACCCCTGACCTTCGATCAGGTCCCAGTGGTCTTCGTCATTGTCGGGGGTCAGATATTCGATGGAGCCCGCCATAAAGTCGGCAATCACCGCGTCCAGCGGCACGCCGCCTCCGGTGATCAGAATCCCGGTTTGACCGGTTGCACGGAAGGTGGACTTCATGCCGCGCTTCTGCATTTCCGCGTCCATTGCCATGGCCGTATACATTTTGCCAACCGAGCAGTCGGTACCAACAGCGAGACAGCGTTTGCCGGTGCGTGGTTTGCCGGTGGCAATCGGATAGGCGACGGTGGGGATGCGCACGTCGTGTAGCCTGCAGCCGTGGGTCTGGGCCGCCGCAACCAGATCGTTCTCATCGCGCAGCAGGCTGTGCAGGCCAGAGGCAATGTCAAAGCCCATCTCGAGCGCTTGCACCAGCAGGTCCTTCCACGATTGGGAGATCATGCCGCCCCGGTTGGCAACGCCTATCACCACAGTTTTGGCACCGGCCTGTTTCGCCTCAGCCAAGGTCATTTCGGTCAGGCCTAGATCCGCGCCACAGCCCGGAAGAGAGATCTGACCAACGGCGTTTTCAGGGCGCCAGTCGCGGATACCAATAGCGACTTTAGCAGCCAACATATCGGGCGCATCGCCCAAGAATAGCAGGTAGGGGGTATCAATCATAGCTTGGCCCTTTCGTCTTTCTCTAAGGATGCAGGTACGAAAAGAATTTTGGGGGCGACCGAATGCAAAAGGGTATCAAATTTTGCCCAAATTACTATACTTTCAGGATTTCGTCCCAACTTTTGTCGCTACATCGAAGTTTCTCCCGCATAGCATAGGTTTCAGGCAAGCAATGCCCTACCGAAGAATGCGAATCTCTGTCGCTAGGCTGTGGTGCGTTTGCTGCATGTGCAAAAAGACCCTTGCGAAGCATTGCGCAAGGAAATAACGATATCGTTGCCATTTGCGTAATTTATGAACCCGGAGAACAGAAAACATGAGCTTTCGGATCCAGCCCACCGCCCCTGCGCGTCCCAACCGCTGTCAGCTGTTTGGCCCAGGCTCAAATACCAAACTGTTTCCGAAAATGGCAGCCTCGGCGGCCGATGTGATCAACCTCGATCTCGAAGACTCGGTGGCGCCCTCAGATAAAGACGCAGCCCGCGCCAATGTGATCGAGGCCCTGAACACCGTTGATTGGGGCAGCAAATACATGTCCGTGCGCATCAACGGTCTGGATACCCCTTATTGGTACCGCGATGTGGTGGATCTATTGGAGCAAGCCGGCGACCGCATTGACCAGATCATGATCCCCAAAGTGGGCTGTGCCGAAGACGTCTATGCGGTGGATGCGCTGGTCACCGCGATTGAACGCGCCAAGGGCCGCAGCAAACCGGTGTCGTTTGAGGTCATTATCGAATCAGCGGCAGGCATTGCCCATGTGGCAGCCATTGCCGCCAGCAGCCCGCGCCTGCAGGCTATGTCGCTGGGGGCTGCGGATTTTGCGGCTTCCATGGGAATGCAGACCACGGGCATCGGCGGCACGCAGGAAAACTACTACATGCTGCGTGACGGCGAACAGCACTGGTCCGACCCGTGGCACTGGGCGCAAGCTGCCATTGTCGCCGCCTGCCGCACCCACGGCATACTGCCGGTCGACGGCCCGTTCGGTGACTTCTCGGATGACGAAGGCTATATCGCGCAGGCAAAACGCTCTGCCACGCTCGGCATGGTTGGGAAATGGGCAATCCACCCCAAGCAGATCGCGCTGGCGAACCAAGTGTTCACCCCATCGGAACAGGCCGTCACCGAAGCACGCGAAATCCTGGCTGCGATGGAGCAGGCGAAGGCCAACGGGGAAGGCGCCACCGTCTACAAAGGCCGTCTGGTCGACATCGCTTCGATCAAGCAGGCCGAAGTCATCGTCGCCCAAGCCGAATTGATCGCTCAGAGCGGCTAATTGTGTAGCGACCACCGACAATCCGCAGGGGAGAATCGCAGTATTTTGTCCCCCTGCATTTTGTCCCCCTGCGCAATTTACAGTCGCTGCTTTCGCTGAGGGCGACATGGTTGAGGTGGAGGAGATGACCCCGCGCCCCGGTTGGTCGCACCGCAAAACCAGCAAGTCCTATGCCCAGTTGATTGAC
>SPLB01000027.1 GCA_004566265.1 Paracoccaceae bacterium
AAAGATCAGGTAACATTCACGGCCCTGTATGATGAATCCTACGTGCTGTTTGCCCCGGATGCGATGGTCGCGGCAGAGGCAACCTCGGTTTCGTGGGCCGAAGCCGCGGACTTGCCATTGAGCCTGCTGGAACCCCAAATGCAGAACCGCCGCATTCTTGATCGGGTTTTTGCCGACCGCGGGCTGAGCCCATCTGTTGTGTCCGAAAGCTCGGGTTTTATGGCAGCGATGGTGATGGCGCGATCCGGCAACGTGGCCACGATATTGCCGCGTGCGCTGGTGGACGCACTGGGACATATGGAGGGCACGCGGGTTCTGGATCTGGTGGAGGAGCGGCCTGTGGAAAATGGGGAGAGCGCCAAGGCAACATCCATTGCGCGTCCGATTTGTCTGGCGTCAATTGATCGTCAGCCAGAACTGACGACCGTCCGGGTTCTGCGGGAAGTAATTGACGCGGCGGGGTGGAGGTGTGGCTTTGATAAGTAATGCTTATCGTGCCATCTGATTTTTGAATTTGACGGGGCTTTTGCGGGTTGCCAAGGGTGATTGCCAAGGCACCTAGGTTTGGAGACACCCATGGCACCGTTAGATACGCAATCCGGCGTTTGGAAATCCGGTAAAGGCAAAGGGCGCAAAACGCCCAAAGGCCGTCAGCTGGAAGATCAGGCTCATTCCGAAATACTTGACCTGCTGGGAGAGCGTCCGCGCAACCGCGATCTGCTGATCGAATTCCTGCATTTGGTACAGGACGCATACGGCCATATTTCGGCCCCCCACATCCGCGCGCTGTCAGACGAGATGCGCGTCGGTCAGGCCGAGATCTTCGAGGTAGCGAGTTTCTATGCGCACTTTGATGTAATCAAAGAGGGCGAGACGCCGCCGCCGGCGCTGACCATCCGGGTCTGCGACAGCCTGTCTTGCGAACTTGCCGGAGCCGAGCAGCTGAAAAAAGCGCTCGAAGACGGTATGGACCCGTCTCAGGTGCGCGTTCTGCGTGCGCCCTGCATGGGCCGGTGTGATACCGCGCCTGTACTAGAAATCGGCCACAACCACATTGATCACGCGACCGTTGAAAAAGTCGAAGCGGCGATTGCTGCAGAGGACACCCACGCCCATGTGCCGGACTACGAGGCGCTTGACGCCTATGTGGCCGATGGCGGCTATGCGGTTCTGAAAGACCTACGCACGAACGGCAACTGGGAAGAGGTGCAGGAGAAGGTCAAAGAGGCCGGTCTGCGCGGCCTTGGTGGTGCGGGTTTCCCGTCTGGCACCAAATGGGGTTTTGTGCGTGCCAATGAAGGCACCCGTTATCTGGCCGTCAACGGCGATGAGGGCGAGCCCGGCACATTCAAAGACCGCTACTATCTGGAGCGCACGCCGCACCTGTTCCTCGAAGGCATGCTGATCGCCGCTTGGGCGGTCGAAGCGGAAAAAGCCTTCATCTATATGCGCGACGAGTATCCGGCGGTTCTGAAGATCCTCGCGACTGAGATCGCAGCGCTGGAAACCGCTGGCATTGTAGAGCCCGGCTATATTGACCTGCGCCGCGGGGCAGGGGCCTATATCTGCGGCGAAGAAAGCGCGATGATCGAATCGATCGAAGGCAAGCGCGGCGAACCTCGTCACCGTCCGCCGTTTGTGGCGCAGGTGGGCATCTTTGGTCGCCCGACCCTCGTCCACAACGTCGAAACCCTCTACTGGGTGGCCAAGATCAACCGCGAAGGGCCGGAGTGTCTGAACACGGTTGAAAAGAACGGCCGGAAGGGGCTGCGCTCCTATTCTGTTTCTGGTCGCGTGAAGAACCCGGGTGTGCATCTTCTGCCTGCGGGGTCGACCATTCTGGATGTGATCGACGCGGCAGGTGGGATGCTCGACGGGCACGCGCTCAAAGCCTACCAGCCGGGTGGTCCGTCTTCTGGCCTGTTGCCGGCGCATATGAATGATATCCCGCTCGACTTCGACACGCTGCAGCCGCATGGCACCTTCATTGGCTCTGCCGCTGTTGTGGTTTTGTCCGACAAGGACAGCGCCAAGGAAGCCGCGCTGAATATGCTGCGATTCTTTGAAGACGAAAGCTGCGGCCAGTGCACGCCCTGCCGCGTCGGCTGCGAGAAAGCTGTGAAGCTGATGCAGGCGGACAAATGGGATCAGAACCTGCTGGAAGAGCTGAGCCAGGCAATGGTGGATACCTCCATCTGCGGCCTCGGCCAGGCCGCGCCGAACCCGATCCGCCTGACCATGAAACACTTCCCGGATGAGGTCTGAGCCATGACCAAGCAAATCACCTTTACCCTCGATGGGGAAACCGTCACCGCAGACGCTGGCATGACCATCTGGGAGGTCGCGAATGGACGCGGCCTGAAGATCCCGCATCTGTGCCACAAACCGCAGCCGGGCTATCGTCCCGACGGCAACTGCCGTGCCTGTATGGTTGAAATCGAAGGCGAACGCACTCTTGCAGCCTCCTGTATCCGTGAACCTTCTGAGGGCATGGTTGTCACCACCAACAATGCGCGCGCGGAAAGCGCCCGCAAGATGGTGATGGAGCTGCTGGTTGCCGACCAGCCAGAGAAAGAACAGGCGCACGACAAGTCCTCGCACCTCTGGGATATGGCAGAGCTGAACGGCGTGAAGGAATCCCGCTTCCCGAAACTCGAAGAGGGCCGCATTCCGCTTCTGGACGACAGCCACGTCGCGATGAGCGTGAACCTCGATGCCTGTATTTCCTGTGGTCTCTGCGTGCGGGCCTGCCGTGAGGTCCAGGTCAATGACGTGATCGGTATGGCGGGCCGCGGCCACGATGCCTACCCGACTTTCGACATTGGCGACCCAATGGGGCAGTCGTCCTGCGTCGCTTGTGGTGAGTGTGTGCAGGCCTGCCCGACAGGCGCCTTGATGCCTGCCGCCGTGCTGGACGACCAGCAGGTTGGCGACAGCAAAGACTACGATTCCGAGACTGAAAGCGTCTGCCCGTTCTGTGGCGTTGGCTGTAAGGTCAGCCTGAAAGTCAAAGACGGCAAGGTCAAACACGTTGAAGGCATAAATGGCCCGGCCAACGAAGGGCGTCTTTGCGTCAAGGGGCGCTTTGGTTTCGACTACATCCACCACCCGCACCGCCTGACCAAACCGCTGATCCGCCGCGACGACGCCCCAGCCAAGGGTTTGAACGTTGATCCTGGCAATCTCGCGACACACTTCCGCGAAGCGACCTGGGAAGAGGCGTTGGATCTGGCGGCCTCCAAACTGGTTGACCTGCGCGCCCAGGATCCGCGTTCGGTGGCGGGCTTTGGCTCTGCAAAATGCACCAACGAAGAGGCCTATCTCTTCCAGAAGTTTATTCGTCAGGGCTTCAAGCACAACAACGTCGATCACTGCACCCGTTTGTGTCACGCCTCTTCAGTTGCGGCGTTGATCGAAAACGTGGGTTCCGGAGCGGTGACCGCGACCTTCAACGAGATTGAGAACGCTGATGTGGCCATCATCATCGGCTCCAACCCGATCGAGAACCACCCCGTTGCGGCGACCTATTTCAAACAGTTCACCAAACGGGGCGGCAAGCTGATCGTGATGGATCCGCGCGGTGTTGGAATGCGTCGTTACGCAACCGAAATGCTGCAGTTCCGTCCTGGAGCAGATGTCTCCATGTTGAACGCGATCATGAATGTGATCGTCGAAGAAGAGCTCTACGACAGCCAGTACATCCATCGCTGGACTGAAAACTGGGACGCTGAAAAGGAACACCTGCGCCAATTCACCCCCGAGGCGATGTCCGAAATCTGCGGCATTGAGGCCGAACAGCTGCGCCGCGTCGCACGCATGTTCGCGGCAGGCAAGGCGGGCATGATTTTCTGGGGGATGGGCGTCAGCCAGCACATCCACGGCACTGACAATTCGCGCTGTCTGATCAGCCTTGCGCTGATGACCGGCAATGTCGGCAAACCCGGCGCGGGTCTGCACCCGCTGCGGGGGCAGAACAATGTGCAGGGGGCTTCGGATGCAGGTCTTATCCCGATGTTTTTGCCGGATTATCAGTCCGTCATGGACGATGGCATCCGCAAAGCCTTCACCGATGTCTGGGGTGGCGAGGACTTCTCGAACGAGAAGGGCCTCACTGTGACTGAGATCGTCGATCAGGCGTATGCGGGCAACGTCAAAGGCATGTATATTCAGGGTGAAAACCCAGCCATGTCCGACCCGGATGCCGACCACGCCCGCGAGGCTTTCGCCAAGCTGGAGCTGATGATCGTTCAGGATATCTTCCTGACCGAGACCGCCAACTACGCAGACATCATCCTGCCGGCATCGGCGCTCTATGAAAAGAACGGCACGGTTTCCAACACCAACCGTCAGGTGCAGCGGGTGCGCCCCGCGGTCACCCCACCCGGTGAAGCGCGCGAGGACTGGTCCATCACCGTTGAGCTGGCCAAGCGCATCGGTTTGCCATGGGATTACACCGACGTTTCCGAAGTGTTCGCCGAGATGAAGCTCAATATGAAGAGCCTCAACAATATCACCTGGGACCGTCTGGAAACAGAGACGATCACCTATCCGTCGCTGCATGAAACGGATCCGGGTCAGGCGATTGTGTTCGGCGATGGCTTCCCACGTCCTGAGGGCCGTGCCAAGTTCACCCCGGCCAGCGTGATCGCACCGGACGAGGCACCCGATGCGGATTATCCGATGATCATGACCACTGGTCGTCAGCTGGAGCATTGGCACACGGGCTCCATGACGCGCCGCTCGCTGGTGTTGGATACGGTCGAGCCCGAAGCCAACTGCTCGCTGCACCCGAAGACATTGCGCCGCATGGGCGTGGAACCGGGTGACATGATCCGCCTGTCAACCCGCCGCGGCTCGATCGAGATCATGGCGCGTGCGGATCGGGCGATTGCTGAAGACATGGTCTTTGTGCCCTTTGCCTATGTGGAGGCCGCAGCCAATATCCTGACCAACCCGGCGCTTGACCCCTATGGCAAGATCCCAGAGTTCAAATTCGCCGCTGTCCGGGTTGAGCCGGTCGAGGTCAAAGTCGCCGCAGAGTGATAGACGCACACGTAGATGTGTGGCGGAAAAGTAGGATGACGGGCGCTCTGATCGGGTGCCCGTTTTCATTTGCGGGTCAGTCGGGGCACCCGAAAACGAAGAGTGGCGTGGGCTGGCTAGTGTCGGGCCGCAGTCTGGTCTAACATCCCAAAGACGGTATGAGGAGAGTGCGATGCGTTTGGGGTTTCTAGGGTGCGGCACTATTGCGGCCGCAGTGGTCCGGGCATTGGCAGGGCAGGGGCATCAGATCACAGTGTCTGAACGCTCAACTCAAGTGTCTTCCGCGCTTGCCGAGGAATTCGGAGACGTGACAGTTGCGTCCAACCAGTCGGTGTTGGCGCAAAGCGACATTGTGTTTCTTGGGCTCATCGCCGATTCGGCGCCCGATATTCTGACAGAACTTCAGTTCCGCAGAGAGCATCGCGTGATTTCTTTTATGCCCGATCTCACCCTCAAACGGGTGACCGCGCTGGTGACACCCGCGCAAGCCAAAACGATTATGTTGCCTTTCCCTTCTATCGCTCAGGGAGGTTCCCCAATCCTTGCAATGGGCGAGGACCATTTGCTGCGGGCGCTTTTTGAACCGCGCGATCAAGTGTTCCTGTTGGAGGCGCAGGCGGAGCTGAATGCCTATCTTGCCGCGCAAGCGGTTCTGTCGCCCGTGGCTTTGATGGTTGCAGAGGCTGGCCAATGGCTTGGGGCCCATATCGCGGACACGGATCGCGGCAAGGCGTTTCTGCGCCAATTGGTGAGCGGATGCTTGGCGGATATGAAAGCCGAAGATCTCGTCCAGTCCTTGAACACACCGGGGGGCTATAATCAGCGGCTGCGTCAGCACCTTGAGGCAGACGGCATGGTTGCGTCCCTCAAAGAGGGACTCACACAGCTTAAAAACAACTGACGTAAGTCGTAGGCGCCTTGAAGCCGCTTGTCTTCGTTTTGATTGCTCGTCGATTCTGTTTTGTGGCTGTGGATAACTGTTGTCGATCTGTGGATAAGGTCTGCGGTGTCGGTTTGGGCGGAAAATTTGGTCCGTTGCTGTGCGTTTTGACGCGCCGGTTGAGGGTCGTGTCTTTTTTGATAAACCGTTGATATGTATTATATTCCTACTTTTCATTTGGAAAGTTTGGATTTTTTCTTCGAATCTGCTTGCGCCTGTTTGTTGTTGTCCTTAGAAGGCCCTTCACCGGCGGCGCTGAGGTGCTGTTGGAGGCGCTGCAGAGGCGGCGGGACGCTCAGGAGAGACTGGGGCATCTTTGATGTAGGGCAGGCGGTGCGCTGAGAGATTGGCGTTACGGTCCTGTTTTTGACCTTTGAGGTTGA
>SPLB01000171.1 GCA_004566265.1 Paracoccaceae bacterium
CAAACTAGTGTCGTACAATCTGGACACCAAAGAGTGGGGTGCGGTGCATTACGAGAAGGCCGAACCGCAAACCGGTTGGGTTGGCATGTCAGAAATCACCGCGCATGGCGACTATGTCTATGTGATCGAGCGTGACAACCAGCACGACCACCGTGCCCTTACCAAAAAGATCTACCGTATCGCCAAATCGGATCTGATCCCTGCCCCGCTGGGTGGCGCGCTGCCGGTTGTGACCAAAGAACTGGTGCGCGACCTGCTCCCCGACCTGAAATCCACCGGCGGTTATGTCCTGGACAAGGTCGAAGGTCTGGCGATCTTGCAGGACGGCACCGTTTGGGTGTCCACCGACAATGATGGTGTCGACGACAGCTCGGGAGAGACCCTGTTCTGGGACTTCAAACTGGAAACACCCACAAATTGATGCACAATTGATACACGTTTTTAGAGGGGCCTTTCGGGGCCCCTTCTCTTTTCTAAACCATCCGCCTAACGTGAGCAGCGCGCCCCTTGGGGCGTGTATTCTCAGGGCAGGGTGAAATTCCCTACCGGTGGTTACAGCCCACGAGCGGCCTGCATGCAGGTGACAGCAGACCCGGCGCAATTCCGGGGCCGACGGTTACAGTCCGGATGAAAGAGAATAGGTCAGCCGCGCAGATGCGCGCGCTGGTCGTCTGCCTTGGGTCACATGCGTGCACAAGAAAGGACAGACGCAGATGACTCGACTTCAAATTTCAAACTCCCTTTTCTCACCGGCGGTGCAGGCTGCAGGCTGCATGGTTCTTGCAGGGGCGTGTTTTGCGCTGGTCAATACGGCCCTACAGGGCGCGACAATGGTGCATGGGGCGGCGGGGCCGTCCGTCACCTTTTGGCAGTATTTAATCGCGCTGGCGTTTTACCTGCCGTGGATTTTCAGACAGGGCTTGGGTGCGTGGCGTACGGGGCAAATGGTCACGCATTTGATGCGCGTCGGCTTTGCCGTCGGCGGTGTCCAGCTTTGGACGCTGGGGCTTGCTGCCGTGCCGATCTGGCAAGCAATTGCGCTCATCCTGCTGTCGCCGTTCTTTGTGACGGTCGGCGCGGGTCTGTTCCTGCGCGAAGCGGTATCGCCTGCGCGTTGGATGGCGGTGGTTTTTGGCATCCTCGGGGGCTGTATCATCCTGGCGCCCTGGTCCGATCGCTTCCAGCTGGCGGCGTTGTTGCCCGTGGGCGCCGCAGCCCTGTGGGCGGCAAGTTCGGTGGTAACCAAAAGCCTCACGCACAAGGACACCCCGGAGACCATCACATTGTATCTGCTGGTGCTGCTGAGCCCAGCCAATGCAGCAATCGCATTGGGCACGGGCTATGTCCTGCCAAGCTCTGCCATTTGGCTGGTGATCTTTGCAGGCCTTGCCACGGCCTTTGCACAGCACATCCTGGTGCGCGGCTATTCGCTGGCCGATGCGGCCTTCCTGCAACCGTTTGACCATCTGAAACTGGTGTTCAATATCGGCCTTGGCGCGTTGGTTTTTGGGTTTTACCCGGATGGCAACCTGTGGCTGGGCACAGGCATAATCCTTGCGGCGAGCGCGTATCTACTGCGGCAGGAAACCCTGAACGCCCGCAAAAGAAACGTCGCAGCCTAACGGACCAGGGCGCTGACCGTTACGGGGACGAGTCCATAATGCGCATCGCGCCCGGTCTCGTAAGCTTCGACCCCGAACACAGCGCCCTGCGCCAGCTCTGTAGAGAGGAAAAACGGTGTCGCGCCCAGCAGCTGGCACACCAGCACCATTGCCTCCGCCGGGTTGCGGCGGTGACCAACCGCTCTCGGGTGTCGAACTTCGGGTCCATTTCGGCGCTGTCTCCTGCCTTGTCCCCAGCGGGTGGGACGGCCCCGCGCGCGGGCTACAGTTAAAGACGCGTCATTGACATGACACTGTGACTGTCGCCACCCCCCCTACCGAACGGTAAATTCAACAGTGTGATGTGAAAAACCCCCTGCAACAAGCAGGGGGTATCATGCAATTACCGTTTAAGGTCCGTCAGTTGACGGTTGAGCCCTCAATCTCAGCGGTTTTAGGGCGCGCCGAGGAGATTTCGATTCGTCGCGGCTTGAGCGCTTCGGGCACTTCGCGGGCCAGATCGATGTGCAGCATGCCGTTTTCATGGCTGGCGCCAACGACGCGCACATGGTCCGCAAGCGTAAAGCGGCGCTCGAACGCGCGGGTGGCAATGCCACGGTGGAGATAGGTTTTTTCCGCCTTCGCGTCGGATTTCCGCGCGGCAACCACCAGCGCGTTTTCCTTTACCTCAACGTTCAAGTCTTCTTCTGCAAAGCCTGCAACGGCAATGGAGATCCGGTAGCTTTCGGCGTCGGTTTTTTCAATATTATACGGCGGGTAGCTTTGGCTTTGCACGTCGGCATTCAAGGCGCGGTCCATCAGATCAGCGATCTGATCAAAGCCAATGGTTGCACGGTGCAGCGGTGCGAAATCGAAGTTGCGCATGGGTCATCCTCTCTCAGGAGCGATTCAAATTGTGGCCCTCCCTTGGTCCTTTTGACCTCTGACGGGACGGGCGGTGATGTCCGGGCCCCGCTTGGCGGCGACCCGATGGCACTGAGATATGAACGCTTTGCGTGGGTTCAACCCCTGCTTCAATCTCTGACACGCAGAAATTTTGCACCGCCCGAATTTGCGCCAAAACCGCCGCCGCCATTGCCGACACAAATGCGGTGAACCGCGCTTTGTGAACCCACGAGAGCAATTTTTATGCCTTTTCGCCTGGGGCCGAGGACCACCAAGCCAAGCAATCGCTCCCGATTC
>SPLB01000172.1 GCA_004566265.1 Paracoccaceae bacterium
CTATCCTTGCCAATCGATTATGGTAAGTTTTGATTTCAACCAGCCTGGGCCTTCAGCTGAGCCGACCATCCCTTCTGGCACATCGATAACTTGCGTAAACCCCGCTTTGGATAGGCGCAGAGCCAAACGCGACGACCGCACACCTCCAGCGCAAATCAATGCAACCGCTTTGTCAGCAGAGCCCCCAGTTAGTCGCAACAATTCTGTCGTGAAATCCAGTCGCCGCATATCCAGTGGCACAGCCCCCTGAGGCAGACCTGTGCGCTGCCATTCCGTTGGGGTCCGAATATCCACCAAAAGCACTTCGCCGCTGGCAGCCCGATCAAACACCTCCTGAACCGACAGCCGTGCAATGTGATGCGGCGTCCTATATCGTTGCGAGGTCCACCACAACCCACCCATCGCTACAACACCCCCCGTCAGGAGGGTTCTGCGCGTCAAAGGCGGCCCGTAGGTTTTCGGCATAAAGAAAAAGCTCCGTCGGTAGGACAGTGTTTCCCTGCAATATCACTGGGCGAAGGCTTGTTGAGTTCAACATTGCGTCATCCGCGCTTTTTTGTCCTACAGTCCGAACCGCAACGCGGCATTCGCCGCTTTTGTGCAACCCAATGCGCAAATCGATACGATTTCTGCGAAAAATAGCCGAGATTATCTCCCAAAACACTGGAAATTTGCTAAGCCAGTCTCCAATTCCGACACTGGCCGGCTGCTATGTGTCACCCAAAAACAAAAGAACGAAGTTGCCCGACGTGGAGAGAAATACGTGTCCCTATTCTTGATTGCGGCTTTGCCCTTTCTTGGAGCCCTGTTTCCGGGGCTTTTGATTCGTGCAGGTCGTGATGCCTGCGCTCTTGCGGCGGGGCTTACGTCGCTTTTGGCCTTTGTAGGCCTAATGACCCACGCACCTGCGATTTTTTCCGGCGAGGTGATCCATGCCCGTCTCGATTGGTTGCCGCAGCTTGGTCTGTCGGCAAACTTCTTCCTTGATGGTCTGGGGTTCTTGTTTGCAACCCTCATTCTTGGCATCGGTCTGCTGATCATCCTTTACGCGCGGTTCTACCTGTCGCGGCAGGATCCGATGGGCAATTTCTACACGTATCTCCTGCTGTTTCAGGGCGCGATGGTCGGCATTGTCACTTCTGACAATATCCTTCTTCTGCTTATTTTTTGGGAGCTCACCTCGCTGTCGTCCTTCCTGCTGATCGGCTTCTGGAAGCATCTGCCCGAAGGTCGGCAGGGCGCGCGAATGGCGTTGACAGTCACTGGCATGGGCGGCCTTTCGATGATTGCCGGCATGTTGATTTTGGGCCATATCGCGGGGTCTTTCGACATCTCGGAGATCCTGCAGAACAAGGATACGATCCAATCCTCTGACCTGTATCTGCCTGCATTGATCCTCATTTTGCTTGGCGCTTTCACCAAATCGGCGCAGTTCCCATTCCATTTCTGGCTGCCCCACGCAATGGCAGCACCAACGCCTGTCTCGGCGTATCTGCATTCCGCGACCATGGTCAAAGCTGGTCTGTTCTTAATGGCGCGGCTCTGGCCGGTGCTTGCAGGTACCGATGCCTGGTTCTACATCGTTGCGACAACAGGTCTGGTGACCATGCTCCTGGGGGCGATCATTGCGCTGTTCAAAGACGACCTCAAAGCGCTGCTGGCCTTTTCCACGGTGTCGCATCTTGGACTGATCACCATGCTTCTGGGATTTGGAACGAAGCCTGCAGCCGTGGCGGCGGTCTTCCACATTATCAACCACGCGACCTTTAAAGCGGCGTTGTTTATGACCGCTGGCATTGTCGATCACGAAGCCCACACCCGCGACATCAAACGTCTGGGTGGCCTGCGGCACCTTATGCCCGTGACCTTTACCATTGCGCTGGTGGCAGGTCTGTCGATGGCGGGCATTCCACCGTTCAACGGCTTCCTTTCCAAGGAAATGATGCTGGAAATAACCGTCCATACGCCTTGGGCTGGCAACCATCTGGTGGTACCTGCACTTGCAACGCTGGCGGCGCTGTTCTCGGTTGCTTACTCCTTCCGCTTCATTGGACACACATTCTTTGGCGCGAAACGGGATGACTACCCCGGTCATCCGCATGATCCGGGCCTTGGCCTCTGGGCATCCCCTGCGCTGCTGACCGTGTTGGTGGTGGTGATCGGACTGTTTTCCGGCTCCGTTGTGGGCCCACTGGTGCAAGTCACGGCGGATGCGGTCACTGGCGATTATCCCAAGGTCTATCTGAAACTGTGGCACGGGTTCACGCCTGCACTTTACATGTCTGCGGGCGCTGTGGCGGGAGGGTTTGCCCTATTGATGATGCACCGCCGATTGGATCGGGCATGGGCTGATGTCCCGCGCCCGGAGGCCAAGGTGATCTTTGAATGGATCATCGCTCGCGCAACTTACATCGCTCGCGGCCTCACGGATGCGATGCACAATGGATCCATCACCCGCTATGCCGCGATTATGGTGGTGTTCACATTGGCGGTTTCGGTGCACGCTTATTCCTCCGGTGCGCTGGGACGGCCCACACGCCAGATGATGGACATCGGCCTGCTTCCGGCCGTCGGATGGGTTCTTCTGGTCGTGGCGACGGGCTGCATTCTGGCACTGCACCGCAATCGGTTCCTGTCGCTGATCCTAATCGGAATTGTCGGCCTGATCGTGTCGCTGTCGTTCAACTACCTCTCTGCGCCTGACCTTGCGCTGACGCAGATATCGGTTGAGGTGGTGACGATTATCCTGATGCTCTTGGCGCTGAACTTCATGCCCAAAGACACACCGGTGGAAACCCCTGCCCTCACCCGTCTGCGCGACGGGGGCATTGCGGTGGCAGCTGGTTTGGGCATTGCGGCGCTGGCCTATGCGATGCTGATGCGGGACTTCTCCTTCGACAGCATTTCAGCCTTCCACACCGAGAATTCCTATAAGGGAGGCGGCGGCACCAATATGGTGAACGTGATCCTTGTGGATTTCCGCGGCTTTGACACATTTGGTGAAATTATCGTCCTCGGCATTGCAGCGATGGTGATCTATGCGCTGACCGAGGCGGTGCTGGCTTCCAAAGTGCGTGCATACCTGCTGAATCGCAAACCCGATATGCTAATGGTGGGGGACGCCCACCCCGGCCTGATGGTTGTGGTCACACGCGTGATGATGCCGGTGGCGTTGATGGTTGCCGCCTACATCTTTTTCCGGGGTCACAATCTGCCGGGCGGTGGCTTTATTGCAGGCCTGATTGCTGCAATTGCAGTGATTATGCAGTACATGGCCTCTGGCTTTGGCTGGGCGGCAGAGCGCCAGCGATTCCCCTATCACGGGATCATTGGCTCTGGCGTACTGATTGCAGCCGCCACCGGCTTGGGGGCCTGGTTCAACGACGTGCCGTTCCTAACCTCGGACTTTGGCTACGTTCATATTGAACCCCTGAAAGAGTTCGAACTGGCCACGGCAGCCCTGTTTGACCTTGGCGTCTTCCTGGCCGTGGTGGGTGCGGTGCTGCTGGCTCTGGAAAGTCTTGCACGCTTCGCTTGGCAGCCTGGCATGGGCACCGAGCACGCCATCGACATTAACCCTGCGCGCGATGACCTCGCAGCTGTAAACAAAAAGAGTGAGGGCTAAGCATGGAGCTCCTCGTCGCTTCCGCCATTGGTGTTCTAACCGCCGCGGGTATCTATCTCATCCTGCGCCGTCGGACCTTTCCCGTGATCCTTGGCCTGTCGCTGCTGACCTATGGCGTGAACATCTTTCTGTTCGCCACCGGTCGTCTGATCACGGGCGCGCCACCGATCCTAAATAAATACGCCGACATCACCTATGCTGACCCCCTACCCCAAGCGTTGGTTCTGACCGCAATTGTGATTTCATTCGGCATGACCGCTGTCGTGGTAATGATCGCGCTGGCGGCCTACCTCAGTGCGAGGGATGACAATATCAACATGACAAATACCACTGAGGCAGGAGAGGAAGCATGACCCATCTCCTGATTGCACCGGTGGTGCTACCCGCGCTGGTGGCCCCCTTAATTATTATGGCCCTGCGTCATCATGTGGATCTGCAGCGGGTGTTTTCTATCGCCAGCTGTGTGCTGCTCACCGTGATTTCCTTGGCGCTGACCGCGCAGGCAGCTGATGGCACCGTGCAGGTTTACGAGCTCGGAAATTGGCAAGCGCCCTTTGGTATCGTACTGGTGCTGGACCGCCTGTCCGCGCTGATGGTGCTGTTGACATCGGTGTTGGGCCTGGCCGTTGTTCTTTATACAGTGGGCTCGGGATGGGACCAACGTGGTGCGAATTTCCATGCGCTGTTTCAGTTCCAGCTGATGGGGATCATGGGCGCGTTTTTGACGGGTGATGCGTTCAACCTCTTTGTGTTCTTTGAGGTTCTGCTGATTGCATCCTACGGTCTGATGATCCACGGCGGCGGCACCCGGCGGTTTCAGGCAGGTGTGCAATATGTGGTTTATAACCTTATTGGGTCATCTCTGTTTCTGTTCGCGCTTGGCACGATCTATGCCGTGACTGGGACGCTCAATATGGCCGACATTGCCCTGCGCGTGGCAGAGCTGCCTGCCTCGGACACCGCGATCCTGCGCGTGGGCGCGATCATGCTCCTGTTGGTGTTTGCCATCAAATCCGCGCTTCTTCCGCTGCATTTCTGGCTGCCAGCATCCTATGCCAACGCTCCGCTGCCCGTGGCCGCGCTATTTGCGATCATGACCAAAGTGGGCGCTTATGCGATCCTGCGGATGTACACGCTGGTGTTTTCACCCGACGTCCCTGCAACCGCCGGTCTGATGGACAGCTGGCTCCTGCCTGCCGCTTTGATGACTGCCGCGATTGGAGCCATTGGTGTCCTTGGGTCCCGCGAGATCGGTCGGCTTGTTGCCTTTGGAGCGATCGCCTCGGTCGGCACATTGTTGACGGCGATTTCACTGTTTACACCCGAATCTGCAGCCGCCGCGATCTATTACGTCGTGCATTCAACCCTGACCGCCGCCGCGCTGTTTCTGATTGCGGATATGGTGATGGAGCGCCAAAGCGGCGACATCGCGCCACAGCCCGTGATGGCGCAGAGCGGGCTGATCTCCGCCCTGTTCTTTGTGGCCGCGATTGCCATGGCCGGCATGCCGCCGCTCTCGGGGTTCCTGGGCAAACTTTTGGTGCTGGACGCCGCGCGCGACCATGCACTGGCACCTTGGGTTTGGGCTGTGATCCTGGTCAGTTCGCTTGTCACCCTTCTTGGTTTGGCCCGCGCTGGCACCGCGATTTTCTGGAAATCCCATGGGCTAGAAACGCGCGTTGGCCAATTGGCTGCGACCCCGCAGAGCGCGCCCAGCACGGCGCTGACCTTTGTCGCTGTGATCGGGCTGCTTATTCTGCTTGCCGTTTACACGGTCGCCTCCGGTCCGGTCATGCGCTATGCAGAAGCCACAGCAGCAGATCTGTTTGACCGCAATACCTATCTCAAGACCGTACTGGCCAATCGCGACCGACCTGTGGGCAAGGACAACAAAGACAGTTCCCCAAAGCAAGATAAGCAAAGTGAGGAGACCCACTGATGAAAATCCTCAACCGGCTGGCGCCGCACCCTTATCTAACGCTGATCCTGACGGTGGTATGGCTGATGCTGGTCAATCGTTTCTCGCTGAATTCGTTGGTGTTTGGCCTCTTCTTGGGTCTTTTGATTCCCTTTGTGACGCAGCCCTTCTGGCCAGATCGCCCTCGGCTGTCCAAACCACTCAACCTGGTGGGCTATGTGGCGCTGGTGATCTGGGACATTATTGTGGCCAACTTCGTGGTCGCACGAATTGTGTTGTTTATGCCCAACAGCCGCCGCCAGCCGGCCTTTGTCACCGTGCCGCTGGACATTCGCACGCCCGAAGCCATTGCCATGCTCGGCGGCACCATCACAATGACGCCCGGCACCGTAACTTGCGACATCTCGAGCAAAGGCCATGCTTTGTTGGTGCATTGCCTCCACGCGCCTGATCCCGAAGCAGAAGTCGCCACGATCAAGTCCCGCTACGAGGCCCGCCTGAAGGAGATCTTTGAATGATCCAATATGCCTACGGCTTTGCCTATATCTGTTTTTCTCTGGCGCTTTTGATGAACCTCTGGAGGATCGTCTTTGCAAAGGAACCCTCGGATCGGATTTTGGCCTTGGACACAATGTTCATCAACGCCATTGCGCTTATCGCTCTCTATGGGGTGGCCTTGGGAACAGAGATCTTCTTTGAAGCCGCGCTGATCATGGCGATGCTTGGGTTTATCTCAACCGTGGCCTATACGCGCTTCCTGCTGCGCGGCAATATTATTGAATGAGGACAAAGTGATGGGAAATTATCTTGATATCCTCATCGTGGGTTTTTCGGTCTTTGGCGGGCTGTTTGGATTGCTTGGGTCCTATGGCCTTATCAAGCTTAACGATCCAGTCTCCCGCCTGCATGCGCCGACCATGACCTCGACGCTGGGGGTGGGGGCAATCCTATTGGCGTCCTTCTTCCATTCATGGGCTTATGACAATCAGGGATCCAGCCACGAGCTTTTAATCCTGATATTCCTTCTGCTCACGGCGCCGGTCACAGCAAAATTCATTGCCAAGGTGCATATCAGCCGACGCACCAACCCAGACGACCTGCCGAGGCCCGGCGACGACCGCGTTTGGGCCAGCCACATGAACTGCGACGAAAGCGGCGTGCCCCCGCAACAACAGGGCTGATCGAAAAGCGAGCCTTATATGCAAGCCACCGCCCCCCTGCCCCTGACCCAAGATTTGGTTCTAGTGGGGGGCGGTCACGCCCATGCGTTGGTTTTGCGGATGTGGGCCAAGGCGCCGCTGTCCGGTGTCCGTCTGACGTTGATTGACCCTCAACCCGCCGCCGCCTACTCCGGCATGTTGCCCGGTTTTGTCGCAGGACACTACAGCCGGGGCGACCTTGAAATTGATCTGGTCAAACTGGCGCGATTTGCAGGCGCACGCCTCATTTTGGAACAAGCGACCCGGATCGACCCAGTGGCCAAAACCGTGCATGTGCAGGGACGTCCCTCAATTGCTTTTGATGTGGCATCCGTTGACATCGGAATTACCTCAACAATGCCGCAGCTGCCCGGGTTCACAGACCAAGGAGTGCCCGCAAAACCGCTCGGTGTGTTCGCCGCGCGCTGGGAGGCTTTCCTGAACGGAAGAGGCCCGGCCCGCATAGCCTGTATTGGTGGCGGCATTGCCGGAGCCGAACTCATGCTGGCCATGGCCCATGCCCTACACGCGCGTGGTCGTCTGGCTCGCGCAACTTTGATAGACCACGCCAAAGTTCTTTCAAAGATGAGCCCCCGAAATGCCGCCCGGGTCCGACGCGCCCTAGCCGACTATGGGGTTGAGGTGATGGAAAAGGTCAAAATCACGCACCTCCGTGACGATGAAATACACCTTTCGTCGAACCAAACCATCGCGTCCGATTTCACAGTGGGTGCAGCGGGGACACGGCCCCATAGCTGGCTGTCGGAATGCGGGCTCAAAATGCAGGATGGTTTTGTCGTCATCAACAAGCACCTCCAAACCTCGGATCCCGCGATCTTTGCCACCGGCGATTGTGCAGAAATGACCTTCGCCCCGCGCCCCAAGGCCGGTGTGTTTGCAGTGCGCCAAGCACCAATCCTTTTCAATAACCTGCGCGCCGCCCTGTCGGGCAAGCCTCTCAAACCCTATGCGCCGCAAACCGACTACCTAAAGCTTGTCTCTCTGGGTGGAAAAAACGCTCTTGCCGACCGCAATGGTTTTGGATTTTCCAGCCCCCTGCTTTGGCGCTGGAAAGACCGCATTGATCGGCAATTCATGGCCAAGCTTCGCACCCTGCCCGCAATGCCTCGACCACCACTTCCCAGCCCACAAGCAACAGGGTTAGAGAACGCAATTGGGACAAAACCCCTGTGTGGGGGCTGTGGATCGAAGGTTGGGCGCGCCGCTGTGTTGACGACAATCGAAACGCACCGGGGCGCCGCGCGCAATGACGTCACACCGCTTCCGAACGATGACGCCGCGCTTTTGACCATGGGCGGCGCCAAACAGGTGATATCAACCGATCACCGGCGCGCTCTGGTGGAAGACCCAGTTGTGATGACAGAGATCGCAGCTCAACACGCGTTGAGTGATATCTACGCGATGGGGGCTGCGCCTCAGGCCGCAACTCTTTCCCTGATCTTGCCACGCCTATCTGACAATTTGCAGGCTCGAACGCTTTCAGAAATCATGGCCACCGCAGATAAGGCGATGACCGCCGCAGGTGCCGCCATTGTCGGCGAACACACCTCGCTTGGTTCCGAATTGACAATTGGCTTTACACTCACAGGTCTGTGTAAATCTCCGATCACATTGGCAGGTGCACGCGCCGGTGACGTGCTTATTCTGACCAAGCCGCTGGGTTCTGGCATGCTGATGGCGGCAGAAATGGCTGGAAAAGCCCGTGGAGCAGATGTTGCACAGGCCTTGCAGTTGATGCGCCAGAGCCAGAAGGCGGCCGCTGAAATCCTCAGCCAGGCGAGAGCAATGACCGATGTCGCAGGATTCGGATTAATCGGACATTTGCAGGGTCTATTGAACGCCTCGATGATTGGGGCTGAGTTATCCCTATCTGACATCCCACTTATGCAAGGTGCGGAAGATTTGGCTGCAAGCGGCATACGATCCTCGATCTACAACACCAACCGCATGCTTGCCCCTGAGCTGTCGGACCTTGGACCGCGCGCGCTGCTGTTTGACCCGCAGACGTCGGGCGGACTTCTCGCCTCCGTGGCACCTGACATGGCGGAGTCCAAGCTGCGCGCACTGCAGAGTGAAGGCTACACCGCTGCCATCATTGGAACGACCACCGAGACCAAGGGCGAAATCACTCTGCACTAGTGGCTTCTAAATATGCCTGCGCGTGCGCTGCCGCGGCCTCAAGGCCGTCTGCATCGCGGCTTTGCGTGACCATGGTTCCAAGTCTGCGCATCTCATATCGCCCTCTGCGATAAACGCTAGCCGCTGA
>SPLB01000173.1 GCA_004566265.1 Paracoccaceae bacterium
GCGGCGCAGGGCGCTTGAGTGTTCTGCCAAAGACAGCTGCGTCTCTGCGCGGGGGGCGACCTGTGGCCGACCATATGACAGAGTGGCTTCAAGAAGAAAATGCGGATTTACAAAAGGAGGGCCTGCCAAATCGCAAGAGGCATCCTTGGCCTCCAACGCGGAACCTTCGATCCGTGGTGCAACTGCGAAAATGTTATCGCCGACAAGGCCAAGATCCTGCTGGCTGCAATCAGACTGGGTGCCGCCTTGGATCAAAGGGCCGAACATGGACCGCCTCCGTTCATGCAGATCTTTTCCGCTTCAGGAAAGCGGTCATGTCTGCCATGAGTAAGAGCAATAAACCAGGCGGTCAGATGGGAAAGGTTGACACTCTGTCTTGGCGAAATTGCTGGCAAAACTGGCAAGAAACATGGCCACTAAACGATCTTGTTCTGGGCCACATTCGGGTCCTTTAGCACGTCATAAACGTCGGCAAGCGGGATTTTGATCAGGCCTTGTTTGTGCCGTCGGGTCGTCTGTTCCTGAGCTACCCCGAGCGCATCAAAGATGCTTTGCCCCAGCCATTCGTTGCAGACAGTTTGCAGAGCAGCCTCGGAACCGTGCCCTAAATACCATTGGGGGAGGGGCTGACAGTCTGCACCCCGCTGCGACGGATGAAACACAATCAGACCTCTTTGGTCATTTCCACCGCATCAGGCCTTGTGAGGAACGCTTTAGTCTTCCAGAGCCGACTCGTGGGTGAGCGTTCGTTCTGCAACCGCGCTTTCAATGTAATCGCGGTAGATGATTTCAGCATATCGGCCGTCCAACGTGTTGACGCGAGATTGCACAAATCCGGAAACCTCGGTCACTGTGCGTCGGTTGCGGCGCTCTCGTTGATCGGTCACGATCAGCGGTTGTGTTTCCCCAAAGGAAACCACTGCCTCGAGACGCTTACGGCTAATGCCGTGGCGAACAAGGTAAGTCACAGCGGCGCGCGCACGGCGCAGACCCAAGAATTTATTATAGCTTTCAGAGCCCACCGAATCTGTATGACCAAAGACTTTGAATCGCACCTCGGGGAACTGTTTGATCCAATCCGCTTGTTGGTCAAGGATCAAGCGCGCACTTTCATCAAGCCGTGCACTGTCGAAGTCAAAGGTGATCATGCTGGGCACTTCTGCGGCAAAGCGATTGGCCAGTTGCACCTTGTAGCTCGGATCGCCGGAAGCGATTGCAGCGTTTTGAAGGGTTGCGCTGCCGAAGTAGCGTGACTCCAGCGGCTCTCCTGCTTCTTTATCGGCGCAGGCACCAGTCACGGCCGCAAAGCTCAGAATCAGGGCTGATTTTTTCAACATGCGCGTCACATCCTGCCTGGGCATTAGTCAAGAATATAGCCGTAGGAGCCATTGAAGTCCTGATTGGCGACTTCACCAGCGGCGCCCGCTTGCGTGCGTTCGGTCTTGCCAAAAAGGAACAGATCACTTTCGCTTGGTGGGCGGATACGATCCGTGGGAAGCGCATAGACATCGCTGCGGGTTGGGGTGACCAGATGGGCCGAAACAATGATCACCAATTCGCTTTGGTTGCGTTCAAAATCCGCACTGCGGAACAGGGCGCCCAAGACCGGCACATCGCCAAGCCAAGGCACTTGCGCTGCACTGTCAACAAAGTCGTCTTCGATCAGACCCGCAATGGCAAAGCTTTCGCCGTCGCGCAGTTCAACCGTGGTTTCCGTTTCGCGGCGCGAAAAGCCGCTGATGACCAACCCGCCGGTTTCCAAAGAAACACTTGGGTCAAGGGCCGAAACCGCGGCCTGCAGTTCGAGGTTGATCAAGTCGCCATCCACGACACGCGGAATAAAATCGAGTTCCACACCGAAGGGTTTGAATTCGATTGTGATGGCTCCGTCCTCCTGATTTACCGGAACTGGATATTCGCCGCCGGCCAGAAAAGAGGCCTCTTGCCCAGAAAGAGCAGAGAGGTTGGGTTCTGCCAACATGCGAACAAGGCCTTTTTGTTCAAGGGCTTCGAGCAGCAGTCCGAACTGCAAAGAACCAATATCAAAGCCAAAGAAGGATACGCCTGCTGCGTCCGCATTTGGAACGATGGGATTGTTTGTGAAGGAGTTGCCGTTTTCGAGCCATGTGCCGGTAGAACCCGAAGCGTTGCTTCCCAAATAAGCGAGCGAGGATCCAAGCTGTTTGGATACCGTGCGTTGCATTTCTGCAAAGCGGACTTTCAGCATGACTTGCTGCACGCCCCCAACACTCATTAGGTTCGAAATGCGATCGGGCGCATATCGCGACGCAAGGTCCAAAGCGCGCTGCATGCGTGCGGCACTCGAAACAGTGCCAGACAAAACGATACCGTCGTTGGCGGTGCGCACTTCGATCTTTTCGTTCGGGAGGATCTGGCGCAAGCGTTCCTTGAATTCGCTGACGTCTGCGGCCACGCGAACGTCAACATTGGTTATCAGGCGGCCAGAATCATCCAGAAGCGTCAGCGTGGTCAGCCCCGGCGATTTCCCAAGAACATAAATTGAGCGATCAGATAGGGACGAGATATCTGCAATGCTGGGATTAGCAATGCTGAGTTCTGCGAATGGTTTTTCCGACTCCACCACTACGGCGCGGTTCATGGGCACATCTAACTTTGCGTTGGTGCCTTGTTTCACGATTTTCAGCCCATTGGCTTGTGCTGTTTGCGGCGCATATGCCCCCAAAAGCGCAAGGCCTGTCAGAGCCGCTGCAACGAAGCTTCTATATGCCATGTGACCTGCCTCTCCGATCACGATTTTAGGGTCTCAGACGCCCAGATTTTTCAAGCACTTTGAGCGACTTTCGCTGATTTTGCAACAATCAACGGGCTTGAGGGTGTATTTGATGTGGATGTAAGCTCACAGAGAGGAACGCGGGGTCGCCTTTGGCACTCAAACGGCTGCCCAAAAGGCCACAAAACGCAGGACGGCCAAAACCAAACCCAAAACGGAGCGTGGGCTGTGGCCCTTGGATTTGGGATAGGCCCTGCTGGGTTAGTCTCGGCAAGCGATCGGGACCTCAACCACTTCGGCCCCCCGGCGGTTGCGGATAGTGCAGACACGCGTTTTTTCCTGGGCCTGTTCTATTTCAAGTGCGGCCAGCCCCAGAAGCCTGCGTTGGTCAACGTCCTCGATCGCCCCGACAGTTGTGTCTCCAGCACCAACAAGAGAGAGAGACAGACGTCCAGTGGCTTGCCCGTGCTGAAGGATTCCGACGTCGTCACGGGTGCCAGTAATTGTCACAGTGCGGGCGATTGTGGTTGCGCTGATGTCATGACCGGCAGTTTGGTCCACCGCGATCAGCTCGATGCTTGACAGAATAAGGCGCGTGACTTCGCCCGCGCGACGGCCTTCGGAACTGAGGACATTTCCGGTCCAATAGACATCGACCCGATCCCCCGGACGCAAGAAATCAGAGACACCTGAGGCCACATCAACCTTGATTGCTGCGGCACGCATCCCGGTTTTGAGAAGCGACGTCAGACCGGCCCCTTGGCCGGGTTCGGACAGTTTGACCTTCAAAAGCGGCTCGCCGGGCTCCATTGCGCGCAGGATGTGGCGCGTCTGGTCCCC
>SPLB01000028.1 GCA_004566265.1 Paracoccaceae bacterium
CTGTTGTTTGCACTGATCCGCATCGCAAGGGCGAATCCGGTCGAAGTAGAACAACATATTGAAGATCCTGAAAATTCTGCGATTTTTCAAAAATACCCCAAAATTCTGGCGGACAAAGAAGCGGTCAATCTGATCTCCGACACAATGCGATCTGCGTCTATGAATTATGACGACCCGCATCAGGTCGAAGAGGTTTTGGAAAAGCGGATCGAAGCCAATATGCACCACGCGCTACACTCGAGCCACGCACTGCAAACCGTTGCGGATGGTCTGCCTGCGCTTGGGATTGTTGCGGCGGTCCTCGGTGTTATCAAGACCATGGCTTCCATCGACCAGCCACCCGAGGTCTTGGGGAAAATGATTGGTGGTGCGCTTGTGGGCACTTTCTTGGGCGTTTTCCTATCCTACGCATTCGTGGGTCCTTTTGCCGCCAGAGTCAAAACCGTCGTCGAAGAGGACGGCCATTTCTACCAGCTGATCCGCGAAGTTTTGGTGGCCAATCTTCACAACCACGCCGCCGCGATTTGTATTGAAGTGGGTCGTCAGAACACGCCCTCTCATATCCGGCCGAAATTCTCCGAGCTGGAAGAAGCCTTGAATCAAGTGAAGCAGGACGCAGCATGATTTCACGTGCAATCGCACTGGCTGTCGCCGGTCTGGCGGCTGGGTCTGCTGAGGCGCAGACAATTGTTACCCGTTCGGGAGAGCATGACCGGTTTACCAGACTTGTGATGCGCGTTCCCGATCAGGTGAACTGGTCCGTCACCCAGAATGGGCGGATGGCAACAGTGAACCTTGGATCCGATAGTGCGGTTTTTGATACAGACAGGGTTTTTGACTTAATTCCGCGAACCCGCGTGCAGAATGTGCGCCAAGATGGACCCGGACAGCCTCTTCGGATCGATCTAGGGTGTGATTGCATTGTGGAACATTTCCAACAGGCCGATGGGTTTTTGGTTATCGACGTGCGCGATGGCAATGGGGACCCGCTTCCGTTCAACCTGACGCAGAGCCCGCTACCTTTGATTTTCCCCCGCGGCACCAGTGCGTTCCGATTTCCTCTTCAAAGCATCGATACAGGTCGCAGCCAAGTGGAAAGCGCAGTTGGTCAAGCCCTTGCTACAGGCACTGCAGAGCAGGCCATATCGCTGTCTCTCAGCCCCGGCCTTGCGGACCGTGTGCGTGAAGCTGAACAAGCTGAGGAAAGGCGCGCAAAAGCAGAGGCCGACAGCTTAGTGCAAAAAGCCAAAGAAGCTGCGGATGCTGCGATTTCTATAGACTTAGCGGACGAACAGCGCGCAGCCTTGGTTAATGGCACCGAAGCCCGCCTTTTGCAGCAGATCGGCCGGGCCTCGGATCAGGGTCTCATTCAGCTGGAAGGCGATACAGATCAATCACAAATTCTTGATCCTTTGGGCAACGGCGAGCGTCTTGAGGGGCTGCCAAATGTATCTGTGACCTCGGCTGTTGACCGCGAAACAGGCCTTTTGGCAATGCGACGTAAACAAGACCGCGAAGAATTACTTTGCATTCGAAACTCGCGTGTTGCGGTGTACAACTGGAAAGGCGAGGGAAGCTTTGACGCGCAGATTGGTGCATTGCGAAACAAGCTCCTCGGGGAATTCGACAAAATTGACAAAGACGCCGTTTTGAACCTGGCCAAAACCTACCTTCACTTTGGCTTTGGAGCAGAGGCTGTAAGCACGCTGCATTTGCTGCCTGAAGGCAAAATCAAGCCGGAGAAGCGCGAAACACTAATCGCGATCGCTCACATTCTCGACGGTGTTCCAATGCCTGTGAACAATGTGTTCACCGGTCAACAGAGCTGTGAAAGCGATGTTGCGTTCTGGGCGGCACTGGCCTCTGGCAGCATCAAGTCAAATGCCAACACGGATGCAATCCAACAGTCCTTTGCAAAGCTTCCGCCACATCTGCGTGTTCATCTCGGCCCGCGCATGAGCACTTTGTTTGCAGAGGCAGGTAATCCGCATGTGGCCAAGGTGACGCTGCGGTCGGTGGATCGTACCGGGGCGGAAACAGTACCTGATCTCAACCTCGCGGAAGCCGCGATTGCGGATCTTGAAGGCAAACCTGAAGAGGTTGCAGTGTTTCTGACCGAAGAAGTGGCTGAGCGAACAAGGAACGCCCCAACTGCTTTGATCGACTTGATTGATCTGAGCGTTAAGGAACGCAGAGCATTGTCGCCTGACGTGCCCGATTTGACGGCGTCCTATGAACTGGAAAACCGCGAGACGGAGCTGGGTCGCGATCTGCGGCGCGTGGAAGTTGCAGCATTGGCGCTGGTTGGCCGTTTCGACGAAGCCTTTGAGCAATTCCAAGCCCTGGATGACCGAGACGGTCCAGGCGCGCGCAAATCAGCGTCTGGCGCCCTTTTTACCTTGTTGACGGAAAATGCGGATGACTTGACGTTCCTAAAATACGGCTTGGCATTTGCGAATGATGCAACCCAGTCTGAGGCTGCCGAACTTGCTGATATCCTGTCGCGCCGACTTTTGGATCTGGGGTTTCATCAGGCATCTTCTGTATTGCTGTCCAAGGCCCCTCTGGATGAGCAAAACTCAGATCGTCGCATGATGCACGCAGAAATTGCGCTGCGTCGAGAACAGCCCCAAAAAGCTTTAGTTGAGCTCATGGGGCTTAAGGGTAAACAGGCGGACCGCCTCCGCGCTCAGGCGCTTTGGCTGAATGAAGAATACGAGCGCGCCGCAGAGTACTTGCTGGAAAGCGAAGATCAAAACGGCGCTGCGCGCGGGTTCTGGTATTCCGCTGATCTTGAGGCGGCAGAAAAATTAGATCGCGATGCGGCTCCATTCGGCGAAGTAGCTGAACTCACGATCGGCATTGACGAGGCGGCACAGGCGCCGGAAGGGTTGACGCCTTTGGCCGAGGCGCGGTCGCTTGTCGACAGCAGTATGTCCGCCCGGACAGACATTGAGCGGCTATTGGGTCAAGTCACACGCTCTGAAGAGGAGTGATCCGCAACGCATTCGGACACGCTTTTGAATGCGGTTCTTAAAATTTGATGATAACACTTTGTAAATGCTCGCCGTCTAATTTGGGAACAGGAAGAATCCTAATCCTGGAATGGGCAGAATGCCGATCATCAAATCATACCACCAAAAGATGCCGATAACAGCTTTGAGGCTTTGCTGCCTGGGGCTGTTGTTGGCGTCATTGGGCAATGGCGGTTGGGCGAAATCCGCGCGGTCCGAAGATCCACAGGGCATTTCCGCGATTTGCGACCATGCTGCCAGCCGAGCTTCTGCGGAAAGCAATGTACCGATTGATATTCTGCGTGCGATTACCCGTACAGAGACGGGGCGTGGCGGCAAATCAGGGTTAGAGCCCTGGCCTTGGACCGTGAACATGGAAGGCGCGGGCAAGTGGTTTCAAACAGAAACCGAAGCCAAGGCTTATGTTGAGGCGCATTTCCAACGCGGTGCTCGCAGCTTTGACGTCGGGTGTTTTCAGATAAATTACCGTTGGCATCATCAGGCCTTTGACTCCCTCAATGATATGTTCGATCCGATGACGAACGCACGCTATGCTGCAAAATTCCTTCAGGAATTGCATCAGGAGTTCGGCAGCTGGACCAAAGCTGCCGGTGCGTTTCACTCTCGGACAACAAAGTACGCAGAGCGCTATGTCGCACGCTTCAATCAGATCCGCAGCGATCTCCGCCCCATGACCCAGGTCGCAAGTCTACCAAGCCGGCGGGTTGCAACCTTTTCTGCACCGCGCCCTCTGATTGCAGGTCGCCGCACGACGGCTTTGATTTCTGCGCCCAGCGGCGCCGCCTCGGCGACCTTGGGGTCGCTTGTGCCTTTGTCCGGCGGGTCCGGACAAGCGCTGATTGCCATTAGATAAGAGACAAAAACCGTGCCCAAATTTAGCTTTCAGCAGCTCTTTAACCCGACCATTCTTTTGGCAATGGCCTTGATGGCGATCATTGTGATGATGATCCTCCCCATGCCGGCATGGGTGCTGGACATCGGACTTGCCGCCTCTTTTGCACTGGCGATTTTGATCTTTACCCTGACCCTGTTTATCGAACGGCCGTTGGATTTTTCAGCCTTTCCGACCATCCTCCTTGGCTCTCTGATGCTGAGGCTGTCGCTTAATGTGTCTTCGACCAAACTTATCATTGGTCAGGGCCATACAGGCACCGATGCGGCGGGCAATGTGATCCAAGGCTTCGCCCAGTTTGTCATGGGGGGCAGCGTTTTCCTTGGACTTGTTGTGTTCGGTGTGCTTTTAATCGTGAACTTTATGGTCATTACCAAGGGTGCCGCGCGTATGGCCGAGGTCGGCGCGCGTTTTGCTTTGGATGGGATGCCGGGCAAACAGCTCGCGATCGACAGCGATATGTCGGCAGGTGCAATCGACCACGCAACGGCACGCGAGCGTCGCGAAACCGAGCAACTCGAAACCACATTTTTCGGCTCTCTGGACGGTGCCTCCAAGTTTGTAAAAGGTGATGCGGTTGCGGGTCTTTTGATCACGCTGTTGAACCTTGTGATGGGCTTGATCATGGGCATTGTCGTTCATGGGATGCCAATTGGTTCGGCGTTCGAGACCTATGCGATCCTGACGGTGGGCGATGGTCTAGTTTCGCAGATCCCCTCGGTCATTATTTCTATTGCGGCGGCCCTTTTGCTGGCACGTGGCGGCGCAACCGGCGCAACCGACAACGCGATTATCTCGCAGCTCACCAAATACCCCGGCGCGCTTGGGGCGGTCGCAGTTCTGATGGTGCTGTTTGCACTGGTGCCGGGCCTGCCGTTCCTGCCGTTCATCACCGGCGGTCTCGGGCTGGGATATGCAGCTTACCGGATGCATCAAAAAAACCTAGAGAAAGCAAAAAAAGAAGTAGACGCCAAGGTTGAAGAGGCCAAAGAACCGGAAAAAACCAAAGCGTTGGGGGATATCCTAGACCTTGATGATCTACACCTAGAATTCTCGCAGGATCTGGTGAATATGGTTATTGATCC
>SPLB01000174.1 GCA_004566265.1 Paracoccaceae bacterium
AACATGTCCTGACGGGTCAGAGCGGTGACCGTCTCGGGCGTGCCTTTGCCATCGCTGCCATAGGGGTGATCGCCAAAGGCCATCTCTGCAAAGGCGCGGCCCGCGATGGTGTTGGGATCCTTTTCATCCGAGCGAAGACCCACAAGCACCTGCGCGCGCACGCGGTCCAGCGCGTCCTGATCAAAGCGTGGCTCCATCAGGGTTTGGCGCAGGAGGGCCGCGACTTCGGCCCGGTTTTCCGTCAGCATCTCGGCAGAGATCGACACCACATCCTTGCTGGCATCAAAGGAGAATCCGGCCGCCAGCCCCTCGAGCGTGCGGGCATAGTCCTGCGCGCGCATGTCGCCGGACCCTTCTTCCAGCAGGGCCGTCATCAGATAGGTCGCACCGCGCCTGCCCGGGGCCTCCAGCGAGGTGCCGCCGCGAAACCGCAGTTCCAGCGCCATGAAGGGGATGGAGTGATCTTCGACCAGCCAAGCGGAAATGCCGCCGGGAGAGGTGACTTCCTTAATGTCGATCTCGGCGCGGGCCATGCTGCCAGACAGCACGGCCACCATCAACGACAGCAGCGCAAGCGCCGCGCACCAGAGGGGCGCAACATCTGTGCGGGCAAGACAGCGGGCCTGCGATTGAACAGCATGCGGCATCATTGGGGGGCCTCCTCATCCTGACGCATCAAGTAGCCGGTGACCGAGACCTCGGGGCGCAGCACGCTGCGGGCCACGGCGATGATTTCATCGCCGGTGATAGATTGCAGAACGCGGCTCCAATCCCGAACGTCCTCGATCGTGAGGCCAGAGGTCAGCGCCCGACCATAGCGATTGCCGATGCGGTCCACATCATCGCGTTCATAGACTTCCGAGGCGCGCAGCTGCAGTTTGATCCGGGCCAGCTGCGCTTGGTCAACGCCGGCCTCAAGGAACTGGGCAACGCTCTGGTCCATGGCCGCTTCGGCCTGTTCCAGGGTCACGCCCTCGGCGGGAACAACCACGAAATCAAAGGTGCTGGGGTCAAGCGATGTGCCGCTGTAGTACGCGCCTGTGAAGACCGCAACCTGTTGGTCGAATTGCAACGCATTGGCAAGATAAGATGTGTTTCCACCGCCCAAAAGCTGCGCCAGCAGGAACAGGGCTGCAGCCTGTTCCTGTGCGCCAGGGTTGCGTTCAGGCGCGAGGTAAGAGCGTTGCATATACGGCTGCGCCACACGCGGATCCCTAAAGGAGAGACGGCGCGCAGCTGTTTGCGGTGGCTCAACACTGCGGTTGCGGTGCTCTGGCAGCTCCGGGTTGGCCGGGATCACACCGTAGGTGGTTTCGGCAAGCGCCCGCACCTCGTCCGGGGTCACATCACCTGTGACCACAAGAACCGCATTGTTTGGCGCGTAGTGCAGCTTGTAAAACGCAAGCGCATCTTCGCGGGTCAGCCCCTCCATTTCGTGGCGCCAGCCGATAATGGGTTGGCCATACCGGTGGTTGAGATACTGCATAGCACGCATCTGTTCACGAAACAGGGCGCTGGGATCATTTTCGGTGCGCTGATTGCGTTCCTCGAGGATCACCTGCCGTTCGGTGGCGACCGCGTCTTCGGGCAGGCGCAGATTGCGCATCCGGTCGCTTTCCATTTGCATCATCAACTCGAGCCGGTCGGCGGCCACGCGCTGGAAATAGGCGGTATAGTCGTAGCTGGTGAAGGCATTGTCCTGCCCACCATTGCGCGCCACCACGGCAGACAGCTCGCCCGGGGCCAGCGTGTCGGTGCCTTTGAACATCAGATGTTCCAGAAAATGGGCAAGACCGCCCTTGCCCGGCATCTCGTCTGCGGAGCCCACACGATACCAGACCATATGCTGCACCACAGGCGCGCGGTGGTCTTCGACCACAACAACCTGCATCCCATTATCAAGCGTAAAGGTCGTCACCGGGTCTATGACCGCGGCCGCCGCAGCCGTGGTGCCCCGGGCCGTCGGCGTGCCGGACTGATCTGCCCATAGCGGGCTGGCCTGCGCGCTGAGACCAAACACCAGCGCCAGCACAAGGCTGCGAGAGAGGCTGCGCCGGGTCACAGCAGCCGTAATTTCAGGAAGGCTGATGCCAAATGTCATCCAAGTCACCTCTTCGTTCGTCCTGTCTGCTGCCCTGTGTTTTGAGGCCAGGCCCAGTTCCCAGAGCCCTGCACCTTGGGCGGCTTTTGTCCTAAGGTACGATCTTCCCCCGCAGCGACAAGGGCCAGACGTATGAACTGGCAAGAAAGTGAAGGTCTAGTTGCCTGTCGGCGGTGCAGAGGGAACCGGGATCCCGGCCTTGCGATAGGCCCCCGCGACTTTCCCCGGCTCGAGGCTCTGGCGTTCGTAGACCTCAGCGTAGCGGTCAATTCGGAACAGTTTGATATTGGCAAGGAAAGCACCGCGCTTGCGCAGCTTGGCATCGGCTTCGGCCAGCTCGGGGCGAATATCCGGGGCGACGCCATGGCGGCTTGCGGCAGTGACCAGTGCTGCATCACTGCTTGGCACGCCATCTGCCGGTGCCAGACGCCCGCCCAGCGCGGCTACGGCCTCGGCGTTGGGGTTGCGGTCGGTCAGATTGGTGCCACCCGGCGTCGGTTCGGGCAGGCTGGCATAGCTGGTCGGCGCTTCCAGCGGTTTGCTTGGCAGCACAAGGAATTCATCCGGGCTGTTGCGGCGCGCATCCAGTTCGCGCAGGCCCTTTTTGGCGCAGGCCGAAAGACCCGTCGCTGCGATCAAAACCATGACGCCAAATATGAGCCGCATATCGCTGCCTCCTGCCAATTTTTCTCTGACCTAGCGCAGGGCGCGCCAGAGGTCACCCGTGGTTTTTCGCCCGGCTGTCAAAAAAGATCAATCCCGCAGCGCCTGCGAAGATAAATACATCGGCGACATTGAACACAAACGGGTTCCGAATGCCGCAGCAGGACATGTTCAGAAAGTCCAGAACGTAACCATAAGCAACACGGTCATACACATTGCCCAGCGCGCCACCGATCACCAGACCCGCTGCCACCTGCATGCCACGGTGGCTGCCGTGCGCGCGGCGCACCCAAAGTGTCAGCGCAGCCGAAATCACCATCGAAAGGCCGATCAGGATCCAGCGCGACGCATCGCCGCCGCCGCCAAGGAGGCCGAAGTTGATGCCGGTGTTTTCGCCATAGCGGAAGGTCAGCAGCGGTGCGGCCACATCGATATAAAGGCGGGTCACAAGATCCAGGCCGAAGACGACCCAGAGCTTGCTTATTTGATCGAGGGCGAGGCAGAGCCCGGCCACCAGTGCCATGAGACGCATGTGCATTGCCTTAGTGGCGGAAGTGGCGCATGGCCGTAAAGACCATGGCGATACCCGCGTCATTGGCCGCTTTGATCACCTCGTCATCGCGCATTGAACCGCCGGGCTGGATCACGCAGGTCGCGCCTGCGGCGGCGGCCTCTAGCAGGCCATCTGCAAAGGGGAAGAACGCATCAGACGCGACGGCAGACCCTTTGGCGAGGCTTTCATCCAGCTTCAGCACATCCGCCATACGCTGCGCTTTGACGCCTGCGATGGTGGCACTGTCGAGACGGCTCATCTGACCTGCGCCGACGCCCACGGTCTGGCCTGATTTGACATAGACAATCGCGTTGGATTTCACATGCTTGGCCACTTTCCACGCGAACAGCAAATCGTTCATCTGTTCTTCGGTCGGGGCCTTTTCGGTCACAACCTTCAGATCGTCCATGGCGCGGTGGCCGATGTCTTTGTCCTGAACCAGCATCCCGCCGGAAACCTGGCGAGTGGTGAGACCCGCGTCCTGTGGATTGGGCAGCGCATCGGTCAGCAGAAGGCGCAGGTTTTTCTTGGCGGCAAAGATTTCCTTGGCCGCGTCAGAGGCGCCGGGGGCGATAACGACTTCGGTGAAGATCTGGGTGATCTCGGTTGCGGTTTCAGCGTCCAGCGGCTGGTTCAGGGCCACAATCCCGCCGAACGCAGAGGTCCGGTCGCAATCGAACGCTTTTTGATAGGCGTCCAGTAGGGTTGCGCCTTTGGCCACGCCACAGGGGTTGGCGTGTTTGATAATTGCTACGGCAGGGCCGTCTGCCGCCGGAAATTCGCTCACCAGCTCAAACGCCGCGTCGGTGTCGTTGATATTGTTGTAAGACAGCTCTTTGCCCTGCACTTGGGGTGCGGTCGCCACGCCCGCACGGGCAGTGCCGTCCGTGTAAAACGCAGCCTCCTGATGCGGGTTTTCACCGTAGCGCAAAGTCTGGGCCAGCTGACCGGCCACCGCACGGCGGCGCGGGGCCTCCAGACCAATGGCGCCTGCCATCCAGTTCGACACAGCCGCATCATAAGCTGCGGTGCGGGCATAAGCGTTCTGGGCCAGCCACTGGCGGAACGTATAAGAGGTCTGACCGTCGTTCTGGTCCAGTTCTTCCAGCAACACATCGTAGTCTTCGACGTCGACAACCACATTGACAAAACCGTGGTTCTTGGCCGCCGCGCGGATCATTGCAGGGCCACCAATGTCGATGTTTTCGATCATTTCGGC
>SPLB01000001.1 GCA_004566265.1 Paracoccaceae bacterium
GTGGTTGGCCCGCAATCCGAGGCGGCGATGGATGTGATCGAGGCAACGGCACAGCGCCTCGGCGCGCCGGTGATCGCATACGGGCAGCATTGGCATGTAAGCGAAGAACGTGGCCGTCTGATCTATCAGGACGAACGGGGGCTTTTGGATCTGCCGCTGCCTGCGCTTCTTGGCAAGCACCAGATCCAGAACGCCGGTGTCGCAATTGCCGCGCTGCGCCATCTTGGTGCAGATGATGCGGCCTGCGAGGCGGCTATGGTTGACGCGGTCTGGCCTGCGCGGATGCAGCGCCTGAAAACCGGACCGTTGGTTGAGGCGGCAGGCGGCTCTGAACTCTGGCTCGATGGAGGGCATAATGCAGCTGCCGGTGTTGCTTTGGCCGAAGTTCTGGCTGGACTGCCCAAACGTCCGACGCATCTGATCTGCGGTATGCTGAATACCAAGGATGTCACCGGCTATATGGCACCTCTGGCAGAACAAGCGGAAAGCCTGACCGGAATCTCGATCCCGGATGAGGTGAATACGCTGAGCGCCGAAGAAACCTGCGCTGCGGCACAAAAGGTTGGCTTGGCGGCAGATGTGGCCGCCAGCGTTGATGAGGCACTGGCGGCAATTGTGGCGAAGGACCCGTCGGCGCGTATTCTGATCTGCGGTTCGCTTTACCTTGCGGGCCACATTCTGCGCAGCAACGGTTAGGGGGAGGGGCGCGGCAGCTCACGCGCCCTGCCGGGCACCCTCTCCGCCGCGCGGGAAACACCCCATTGGCTGTTTCCCGTCGCCACTCTGATCGTCTTTTGCGAAAAATACTCCGGGAGGGTGGTGTGAGCCCAAGGGGATGTGCCCCTGATCCTTAGGCTTGTTCCTTTCCCCAATCTTTGTCCTGCATTTCTCGCAGGCGCGACGCTGTGCGCGCGAACTCGAACACGCCTTCACCTTCAAGATACAGATATTCCGGTTCTGCCGCGGCTGAACAAATCAGCCGCACCTTGGCCTCGTAAAGCGCGTCAATCAGCGTGACAAAACGCTTTGCCTCGTTAAAGTTGCTGCGACTGAGGGCGGGAATGTCGTCAAGCACCAGCACTTTGACGGCTTCGGCCACGGCAAGATAATCCCCAGGGCCAAGCATTGCGCCGCATAGATCAAAGAAGTTTGCACGCGCGACGCCATTGCGGAAGGCGGGCAATGTGACCGCGCGCCCTTTAACCGTCAACGTAAGCGGACTGGCTGCGCCACCAGAGAGATCGTTCCAGATGGCGTTCATCCCCGCCCGGGTGTCTGGTCCTAGCGGAGTAAAGTAAACGCGGCTTCCGGTTAGGCGTTTCTGCCTGTGGTCGATGGGCGAGACCATCTCCCAGACATCAAGGTTTGCTTTGATCAGCGCAATGAATGGCAGGAACAACTGCCGGTTCAGCCCATCCTTATAAAGATCATCGGGCACCCGGTTCGATGTGGTGACAACTGTGACACCCGCTTCAAACAGGGCCTCGAAAAGACGGCCGACGATCATTGCGTCTGTGATGTCGGTGATCTGCATCTCGTCGAACGCCAAGAGGCGTACGGACTTCGCAACCTCGGCTGCCACAGGCGCAAGGGCGTCTTCCACCTCGTTTTTGCGCGCTTCGTGCATCTGCGCATGAATTTCCTGCATAAAAGCATGGAAGTGTACCCGGCGGCTTGGCACATCTGGCAGGCTATCCACCAGAAGGTCCATGAGCATGGATTTGCCACGCCCCACGCCACCCCAGAGATAAAGCCCTTTGACCGGTTCGTGAACGGCTCTGCGAAAGAAGCCGCGTTTCACGGGCTCTGCGCGCAGACCGGCGGCGATGCGGTCGAAATGAGGCAAAACGGCCTCTTGGGCCGGGTCGGGGCGCAGTTCGCCCGCGGCGATTCTGGCCTGGTACTGATCCGTAATATCCGTCATGGGACGTCAAATAACCCGCGATGAGGTACAATTAAAGCGCCGCTTTTAGAGAGTTTAACGTCATTTGGTTCAGAATTCGTGATGTGAGCGTCCAAAGATCCTGAATTGACCCCAAGTGCGAAACGGCAGAGTGTTGTAACAATTTAGGCCCAAGTTACAGAAGGGTTCTGCCCATGGATCAGTCCAAGTCCAATTTGTTCACACCTGTCCTGATTGTGGGCTGTCTGATCATCATGGTGAGCTTTGCCGTGCGGGCGTCCTTTGGCGTGTTTCAGATCCCGATCGCCGAAGAATTCAACTGGCTGCGGGCCGAGTTTTCGCTGGCGATTGCGATTCAGAATCTCGCATGGGGGATCGGGCAGCCCATCTTTGGTGCATTGGCCGAAAAGATCGGAGACCGCAAAGCCATTGTTATGGGGGCCGTGATTTATGCGGCGGGTCTTGTGCTCAGCGCGGGGGCCACCACCCCATTTGAAATGCAAGCGTATGAATGGCTTGTGGGCTTTGGTATTGCTGGCACCGGCTTTGGCGTGGTGCTGGCCGTGGTGGGCCGCGCAAGTTCGGACGAGAACCGATCTATGTCGCTGGCGATTGTGACGGCTGCAGGATCTGCCGGGCAAATCGTAGGCGCGCCGGTGGCAGAGTTCCTGCTTATGCAGATGAGCTGGCAGATGGTGTTCTTTGTATTTGCAGGCGCCGTTCTGGCACTGATCCTTTCGCTTCCGTTGATGCGCGCGCCGCAGATGGCCAGCAAGGCAGAGCTTGACGAAAGCATGGGACAGATCCTGATTAAGGCGCTCAAAGATCCCAGTTACACGATGATCTTCCTTGGGTTTTTCAGTTGCGGTTATCAGCTGGCTTTCATCACCGCCCATTTCCCTGCCTTTGTAACTGAAATGTGCGGTCCAATTATGCCCGGTGGTATTCTGCATTCGGTTGGCGTGACCACAACTTCGGCCCTTGGGGCTGTGGCAATCTCGTTGATTGGGGCGGCAAATGTGGGTGGCACCCTTCTGGCCGGTTACCTCGGCAAGCGTTACAGCAAGAAATACTTGCTGGCGGCGATTTATACTGCGCGCACCGTGGTTGCAGCATTGTTTATTTTGCTGCCGATCACGCCGATGTCGGTCATCCTCTTCTCAGTCGCGATGGGTGCGCTTTGGCTGGCGACGGTACCGCTGACCTCTGGCCTTGTCGCGCATATTTATGGGCTGCGATACATGGGCACGCTTTATGGGATAGTGTTCCTGAGCCACCAAATCGGCGGATTCTTGGGGGTTTGGCTCGGCGGGCGCATGTATGATGCCTATGGGGACTATACCATGGTGTGGTGGATCGGCGTGGGTGTGGGCGCATTCAGCGCAATTGTTCACCTGCCGATCCGGGAAAAACGGTTGGACGCCCAGGCGGCTTAGGCGGCCTCTGCGGCGGTTAGCAGGCCTTCAGCCACCAGCCGCGCGGCAAAGTCTTCGGGTTGATCAAACAGATGTGTGTGCCAGCCCCGCGCAGCGGCGGCGTCAATGTTTTCCGGGCGGTCGTCTGCAAACAGCAGAGACGCACCGCTCAGGCCTGAACCCTCTTCAAGTTTTTCGTAGATCGCCGCGTCTGGTTTGATGCACCCCAGATAGCCGGAGACGTAGGGCTGGTCGAACTCCTTCAGAACCGGGTATGCCTGCGCGGCGATTTCAAACGTGCCCACGCCAAAGTTCGAGAGTGCAAATACTGGAACCCCTTTTGCCTTGAGCGCGCGCAGCAGACGCGCGGACTGGGGGATGTCGGGGCTTGCCATTTCGAGCCAGCGATCATGCCACCAGCGTATCTCGGTGGCCCAGTCGGGGTGTGCCTCTGCCAGTGCATAGACGGTTTCTTTCCACGGTGCGCCTGCATCAATGTCGAGGTTGGTTTGATGCATTGGTACCTCTGAAAAGAAGGCTTTTCGGCGTGTCTCACCGATTTGCGCGTCATAGAACGCCGCGGGTTCCCAGTGGATCAGGACGCGGCCAATATCGAAAACGACGGCTTGAATAGTCATAGGGCAATTCCTTTTTTTGGTTATCCGGTGTTGCGCGGGTGGGGGCGTGTCAGGGGCTGCGCGCGCCTTGTTTCACGCCAGAGCGAAAGAAGCCCCGCCGCAACGATAAGGCCAGAGCCGATCCAGACCTGAAGGTTCGGCCACTCGCCAAAAATCAAAACGCCCCAAATTACGGCCATCGGCATGGCAATATATTCAAACGGGGCCACAAGAGCGGCTTCACACAAGCGGTAAGAATGGCTGATCAGATAGACTGAAAACGACCCGGCGACCCCGGCCAGCAGCATTAGAAACAGCTCAAACGGCGTAGGCCAGACCCAAGGGCGCAAGACGACGTCAAATAGCGAGATACCCGTTTGCCATTGTCCCTGGCCAAAGATCAGCCCGGCAAGCGCGCTGAAAATCAAAAACCCAAAGGCTGGAAAAAACGCCATGGTTGCGGCCGTGTCTGCGCTGCCGATGCGTCGGGTCAGTACATGAAGCACCGCATAACAGCCTGCCCCGATCAGGGGCAGGAGGGCAATGGGTTGGAACGTCTCGGGTCCCGGCCGCAAGATGATCAGAACGCCAA
>SPLB01000175.1 GCA_004566265.1 Paracoccaceae bacterium
AATTGCATTTTAGGTGTTTAAATATTGGTTTTAGCACTTCGTTAGAACTCATTCGACTAATTTCCTTCCTGCACGCCCAACAGGGTGTGGCGCTGAAGCCAAAGGGTGGACGCAAGAGCCTCGCTAAATCGCGAACAATAGCCCCACAATGGGGCAAGGATACGTACAGGAGTCAAAGCGCTCCTTGATCGAAGGAAACTGAGCTGTGTCCAGCATTTTGACCAACAACGGCGCAATGGTTGCGCTGCAGACTCTCAAGTCAGTCAACGACAACCTAGATGAGATCCAGTCCGCCATCTCCACCGGTAAGGAAGTTGGCAAAGCCAAAGACAACGCGGCTGTATGGGCGATTTCCAAAACCATGGAAGCCGACATTTCTGGTTTTGAAGCCATCGAAGATGGACTGGCCATTGGCGAGGCCACCGTTGGCGTTGCCTCGGCCGCATCAGAGCAGATCGTTGAAACCCTGAGAGAGATGAAGAAACTGATCGTTTCGGCCCAGTCTGAGAACGTGGACCACGGCAAAATTCAGAATGACATCGCCTCCAAGGTCGCACAGATCGAATCCATCATCTCTGCTGCCCAGTTCAACGGGGCAAATCTTTTGAAGACCGAAATTGACGGCGGCACGACCACTCAGTTGGGTATTCTTGCCTCTTTGGATCGTGCAGGGTCTGGCGGCACTGTCACAGCGGTTGAGATCACGATTGCAAGCGTAAACTTCGAAGACAAGTTAGACTTTTCTGCTTCGCTGACTGCGATTGCCGACTCGACAACTGCTGCTACGGCTCTGGGACAAATCGAAACACTGCTGAATGTTGCAATCACAGGGGCTGCGGCACTGGGTGCCAGTATGGCCCGTCTGGAAGACCAATCTGACTTTGTGTCCAACCTCGTTGACTCCATGACATCAGGGGTTTCCACCATGAGGGACACGAATATGGAAGAGGCGTCTGCCCGTCTGCAGGCGCTGCAGACCCAACAGGAACTGGCTGTTCAGTCGCTCACAATTGCCAACGAAGCACCGAGCACCCTGCTGCAACTGTTCCAGTAACAGATGCTTGAGGCCGGGCGCTGGGGGCGCCTCGGTTCTCAGTTATCTTTATCGGCCTTCAAACCGGCGTGGGGGACCCCCGCCGGTTTTCTGCGGCTTAGAAATCCAAACCCAGATCAATCGTGCGCGCGGAATGCGTCAGGGCCCCGGAAGATATGTAGTCAACGCCGGTCGCCGCAACGGAGGCGACCCGCTCGAGGGTCACATTGCCGCTTGCTTCTGTGTGCATGCGGCCTGCAACCATCGCGACGGCCTTACGCAGCATGTCATTGTCCATATTGTCCAAAAGCACCACATCGGCACCGCCAACAGTTAGCACCTCTTCTAACTGATCCAGTTGGTCGACCTCAATTTCCACCGCCATCATATGCGAGGCTTGGGCTTTTGTTGCTTCAAGAACCGGACGCACGCCACCGGCAGCGGCAATATGGTTGTCTTTAATCAGGATCGCATCTGAAAGCGAATAGCGGTGATTGAAACCACCACCATGTAGCACCGCCATTTTTTCGGCAATGCGCAGACCAGGCGTGGTTTTACGGGTGCAGGTGATACGGGTCATGGTGCCCTGGGTCGCGGCCACAAAGCCAGCTGTTTTGGTTGCAATTCCGGTCAGACGGCCGGCAAAGTTCAGGGCAACGCGTTCCCCAGTCAAGATAGACGCGGCAGAGCCATGAACCTCCATCAGGGTTTCGCCGGATTTGCAGCGTTGACCATCGGCCACAAGTGTCTTGATCTCGAGCGTGGGGTCGACCAGACGGAAGGCCAGTGCCGCGACCTGCATGCCCGACACAACGGCATCTTCGCGCGCGTTCATTTTTGCAGCGAAGATGGTGTCGGCGGGCACAACGGTGCGCGTGGTAATATCGCCGTAGCTGCCCAAATCCTCCAACAGCGCTGTGCGCACCATTGGTTCAAGGATCAGGTCGGGAAGGGCGGAATGGATCATGTCAGGTCTCACAAACCTTGGCCCGCAGGGCGAGCGCATCTGTCAACAAAAGGCGGGAACGGTGGCCCGGCCCGAGCGCGGGATAATCGGTGCGCGCGTGGGCGCCGCGACTTTCTTCACGCAGCAAGGCAGCTGCTGCAATCAGGGTGGCAGTGGCACACATGTTTAAAAAATTCTGATCACCCTGATGATCGGCCTCGAGAGCCGCGATGCGACGAAGTGCGGTCGTCAGCCCCTCGCCGGTGCGCTGCACGCCGACATAAAGTGTCATGCACTTGCGCAGCGCGCTGACAGCTTTGTCCTCCCTCGGCCGTGCGTGCGGGTCGAACTTCAGCGCGACACGACTGTTTCCCAAATCACTGGGGCATTGTGTCTGAATATCAAGAGCGCTGAGACGCGCAAACACCAGCGCCTCCAGCAATCCATTTGAAGCCAATCGGTTGGCTCCATGCAACCCGGTCGAGGACGCTTCGCCACAAACCCAAAGGTTGCCGAGGGTGGTCCGTCCATCCAGATCGCAGGCGATGCCACCCATGTGAAAATGCGCGGCGGCTGCAACCGGGATCGGGTCTCTAACCGGGTCGATGCCATTTCGGGCGCAGGCTTTGGCAACGGCGGGGAAATCAGTTAGAATACGTTTCCCAAGCGCATCTCGCGTGTCGAGCACCGGGCGACGATCCGCCTGCCATTCACTAAAAATTGCACGCGCCACAATATCGCGGGGCGCAAGTTCGGCATCCGGATGCACCGCCATCATGAAGCGTTCCCCCGCCGCATTGGTCAAAATTGCGCCCTCCCCCCGAAGGGCTTCGGTTGCCAAAGGGGCAGGATCTTCACCGACATCCATTGCGGTAGGGTGGAACTGGACAAATTCGGCATCCGCGATTTCGGCGCCTGCACGGGCGGCCATACCAATGACTTGTCCCCGGATGCGCGGCGGGTTGGTGGTTGTCTGATAGAGCCCGCCGGAACCGCCGCCGGCCAACAAATAGGCCCGTCCGCGCAGGATCACAGGGGCTGATCCTCCGGTGGCTGAGGATTGAATTTCAACGCCGCAGACCTTGCCTGCTTCGACGTCGAGCCGCGTGGCCATTGCGCCTTCAAGCACCTGAATCCGTTTAGTTTTGCGTACCTTTTCAATAAGAGCAGCCATGATTGCCGCGCCGGCCTGATCCCCCTTGACGCGAACGACACGGGCAAAACTGTGCGCGGCTTCATGCGAAAGCACATATTCCCCGTCCTCGGTGCGGTCAAATGGGGTCCCGAGGGTTGTCAGATCAAGGATATGCGCGCGGGCCTCGCGGGTGACCAAATGTGCGACATCTGGATCCACCGTTCCGGCGCCTGCGGACTCAGTGTCTCTGGCATGAGAGGCCGGGCTGTCGGCGGTGTCCATTGCAGCCGCCACCCCGCCCTGCGCCCAGGCAGAGCTGGCACCATGGCCCAAAGGTTCGGGCGAGATCATCACAACCGGCAGCGGGGAGAGCTTGAGCGCTGCATAAAGCGCACCCAGCCCAGCCCCGACAATCACGACCTGCTCGGTTTTTATTTGCTCCATCGGCGGTTTATATTCCCAATTGGCGCGACAGGTCGATCATACGCTGCACGGACAGGCGTGCCTTCTTGGCGACCTCGGCGTCAACTTCCACCTGGCCTTCCATGCTGTGCAGCGACCATAGTACTTTCTCCAAAGTAATTTTTTTCATGTAGGGGCACATGTTGCAGGGGCCGACAAAGTCCACTTCTGGCAGCGAGTCTGCAATGTTGGACGCCATGGAGCATTCGGTTATTAGCATGGCCTTGTCCGGCTTCTCATCGGTTACGTATTTTATGATCCCGCTGGTGGAACCGGAGAAGTCGGCTTCATTCACGACATCTGGCGGGCATTCAGGGTGGGCAATTAAGCGGGTGCCGGGGTTCCATTCGCGGAAGTCACGCAGGTCTTGTGCCGTGTATTGTTCGTGGACAATGCAGGATCCTTCCCACCAGACAACCTTTTTCTGCGGTACATCGCGGGCGACGTTTTGGGCAAGATACTGGTCAGGCGTCATGATCACAGTGTGGCTGTCCTGTGCTGCCACGATCTGGGCCGCATTGGACGATGTGCAGCAAATGTCAGAGGCGGCTTTGACCTCGGCGGTGGTGTTTACATAGGATACCACAGGCGCGCCAGGATAGCGGCTTCGTATGTCTTCGACGCCTTCAGCGGTGATCGATTCCGCCAGGCTGCAGCCAGCGTCCATATCGGGCATGAGTACGGTTTTCGAGGGACTAAGGATTTTGGAGGTTTCTGCCATAAAATGCACGCCACACTGGACGATCACATCGGCGTCCACTTCGGTAGCCTTGATCGCCAGTTGCAGGCTGTCGCCCACAAAGTCCGAAATCCCGTGAAAGATCTCCGGTGTCATATAGTTGTGGCCAAGAATGACCGCATTGCGCTCTTTTTTCAGGGTATTGATGGCTTTGACATAGGGGGCGTAGATCGCCCAATCCGGAGGAGAAACCACCCGGTCCATACGGTCATAGATGTGGCCCATACTAGCGGCCAGTTTCGCTGAAGGGGTTAGGTCATAATGGTCGGCCAATGTAGAACGCATGTGTGACAGGTCGAGGGGCATCAGGTTTGTCTCCCTTTTGGGATATGGCACCGCGGGGTCCCACGCATTGAAAGCGCGGTGCACGGCGTCGGAAGGGGCTCATCCGAAGTCTGAAGTCTGGCGCGAACCCAATTGCAAGCGCGGGACCGAGTGCCTCCGGTTGATGTTTGGGACAGGCTTATAGGGATAGCAAAGCCCGTGGTCCAGCGCGTTGCGCGGTCTTGCCTTGGTAGAATTGGAGGTTTTCGTGGTGGTTAGCGCAAACCTTGTCCAGAGAAAGTCTGGGTCTGGCCTTCAGGCGCGCCTGTTGCGACCTTGCGTTTTACCTGTCCGACTCAAAATATAGGCTCTGAGGCCATCGATGGGCTGCGGACGTGCAAAAGCATAGCCCTGCAGCGTGTGGCACCCCATTTCGGATAGCAGTTTGGCATGTGCCATTGTCTCCACCCCTTCGGCGGTGACTTTCAGGTCCAGAATGTCGGCCATTCCAATGATTTGCCGCAGCACCGCGCGGGCGTCTTCGGATTCCAAGATGGGCACGACCAGCCGCCGGTCGATTTTCATAATGTCTGGACGAAGGTGCATCAGCCCTACCACCGACGCATGGCCGGAGCCAAAATCGTCGACTTCAATACACACACCTTGATCGCGAAACCGATCTAGGCTGAAGGTGAAGAAATCGGATTGCTCTTCTACGAGCACGGACTCCAAAACTTCAAACCCGATCTGTGGCGCGTCCGCCGGCAATGACAGAAGCGTGTCAAAGGCCATTGGGTTCTGAAGACGTTGTGCTGTGACGTTGAACGATAACTTTGGAACAGTTATCCCGTCCCGTTGCAGGCCTTTGATGTCTGCCACCGCCTTGTCAAAGATGATGGCATCCATATCGTCCACCACCGAAAGCTGCTCTGCGATGGGCAGGAACTGTGCGGGATGAATGATACCCAAGTCTGGGGAATGCCAGCGCGCCAGAGTTTCGACGCCGACTATATCGTGGGTTTGTGCATCAAACTGTGGTTGGAAGTAGGGTACAAACTCCCGATTTGCGATGGCGCGCCGGATTTCAAGCGCTAAAGTTCGCCGCTCAATGACTGCGCTGTGCAACTCCGGCGTATAAAGCCGCACGCAGTCGCGGCCCATATCTTTTGCCTCGTAGAGTGCGGCATCTGCGCCAATCGTAAGTGTGTCGATCGGCAGCAAACCCTCATGTGTGCTGGCAATCCCAAAACTGGCGCCAACACGTACTGT
>SPLB01000176.1 GCA_004566265.1 Paracoccaceae bacterium
CCCGACGGGCGGCAGGCGTCAGGAGTTTTTGGCCAGAAGGCCTTTCAACCCGGCATTGTCGAGCATGGCGTCAGCCAAGAGCCGCTTCAAGTCCGAGTTCTCACCTTCGAGGTCCTTCAACCGCTGCGGTCTCACACAGGTAAGAATGGTTCCGTCGATGTTGCCCCAGTCGGTGTCCCTTTCATGGACAGGATTCTCCCATGTCCGGAAAGAGATACGTCATTCAGCCGAGCGCGGTGTCGCCGTTCAGGACGGCTGCGCCTGCTGTCGATGGCTTTCAGGGATTTGTGGTCTTGCACGGGGGGGCCGTGAGCTTTGTGCGCCATTGGTCCAAACACAATGGAACGCCGCGTATGCACCTCGGTCTGCGATAGCGGTTCGACACTCGTGCGTATCACACGCCCGGTCTGCGGTCACCGAGAAGATCTCAACATCGGCTGTGATCTGGAGCAATGGTTCCGGCAACATGAGCGCAGCTCAGATGACGCCTCAACCGCTGACTTCGAAGGCGCGGCTCTCCAGCGTCTGCTCGTCGATGCCCCTTGCGAATTCGTCCTGTGCATGACCCTGCCGGGCAAGGGATTTGTATCTTGCGCCAGATATGGGGTCGCGCGCGGCCCTGCTTGCGGGCATGCCATTCGCCTTGGCCTGCCGCCTTGATGCCGGTGCTGTTCACGGCTCGGCTGGGCATCAAAAGGTTCAGGGAACCTTACGAACTGCGTTATTGGCCGACCAGTTCTTGGTCAATTGGCTCGGCGGAGTACGTTTGCTCATGCACATCTGCCACCACGCTAGATTCATGAGATATGTCCCTCACCCGGCCTTTGCACAAAAACGCCGTAGTCCATCAGGCTGTTCCGCGCTGTCCATTGCCCTGCGGCATCCAGTGGTCTGCAATGTCCACGTCTTCAATTAATGTGTCAGCGATCCGTGCAAGCGCATCTTGACGCAGCTTCAGTTTTGTTTGCGCGTAGCATTCCAATGGCAAATTTGACAGCTTGCGCGCCTCCTTCAGCGCATATTCGATCAGATCATTGTAGTCATCAGCAATAACATCAACAAACCCGGCGTGGCGTCCCGAAATCGGTCCGAGGCGCTGACCACTGAGTATCAGACGCCGCTGAGACTGCGGGTCGAGAGTTGCACGCGCAATTTCCAGAAGGGCAACCGGATAAAACTGCCCTCGAGAGACCTCGGACATCTCAAATGCCGCGCGGGCATGGGCAACGCGCACGTCGCTCGCCAGCACAAAGAACATCCCCGCCTCCAAAACCTCGCCGCGCGCGACACAAACAACGGGTTTGGAGCAGGCAAAGAGCGTCAAGAAGGCCGTGTTTAACGCGCGGTCTAGCGCCTCTCTTGACGCGGCATCCTGCTTCCAATCCTCGGGGTTGGTCCCGACAGAAAAATCCTTGAATGGGCTGGTTAGAATGATAACGGTTATGTTGGGATCTGCCTCCAAGGCCCTGATCTCGTGATGAAAATCCATAAGGTACTCAACCGAAAGAACGTTCTGCGGCGCGTGCCCCAGCTCCAGTTCAACAACCCCATCGCCATGTGCTCTACGGTTAAGCCACTGTTGATGCTCCATGGGCACGCTCACTTTCGGTTTTTCTCTGCATAAGACTTGGCAGACCATCGTCTTGGCCTTTTTCTGCCTTAAATCTTGTTATTGCGTTACGTTCGCAAGAAAAGGCTCTGTCAATTTTATTTGCTTCCGAAATCACCTGCGTTTACCGGCAATCAAACCTGTAGAAACTGGCGATGAACCGGGACAAACCGCTTGCGGTTTGCGGGTGCGCGAGCGAAAATCGCATCCAACCCTTGGGTTTGAGTGTGAGAATAAACAGCCCTTGGCTGGCAAAGCGCAGACGTGAACTTATGCAGGTTTTGCATATGAAGACCGATGCGAACCGGACCTTAAGCGTGCGTTGAGAGGGGAACACGATTGGTCCGGAAAGGGAACGTTTTCGTGCAATTGTCAATGCGCGCCGCTGATGAGTGTGAAGGAAGTGGAAAATGAAACAGGTCTTGGTTCTGAACGGCCCCAACTTGAACCTCTTGGGCACCCGTCAGCCTGAGGTCTATGGCCATGAAACCCTTTCAATGCTCGAAGACGCCTGCCGCACGCATGGTCAATCGCTGGGCATTGAGGTCACCTGCTTTCAGTCCAACCACGAGGGGGCCCTGCTGGATGCGATCCATGGCGCCAAGGGTACTCAGCACGGTATCATTATTAATGCCGGGGCTTATACACACACGTCCATTGCTTTGATGGACGCAATGTTCTCAGTCGAGATCCCAACAATCGAAGTACATATGTCGAATATTCATGCACGCGAATCCTACCGGCATGTGTCTTTTCTGGCAAAAGCCGCTGTCGGCCAGATTTGTGGTTTCGGCAGCAAGGGATACCTTCTTGCGCTGGATGCACTTGCAGATCGTTTCGACGCAAAGAGCTAAAATTCATGGAACTGGACGAGTATCTGCTAAAGATAACACGCGCGGACGATCTCGAAGCGTTATGGCCATTGCACGTGCGTCAGATGTCACGCTTTGGGTTCACACGTCTGATCTACGGCTACACCGTCTTCAAGACAGAGAATTCCTTAGGGGATCCCAATGATTTTGTCATCCTCAGCAACCACGACAAAGTGTACTTGGACCGTTTCATTGGTGAGGGCCTATATTCGAACGCTCCAATGATGGGTTGGGCATTGGAGAACGAAGGGGCTGCCAGCTGGAGCCGAGTGCATGAAGCCTATGACTTGGGACGTTTGTCCGCCGCGCAGGCAAATGTCTATGAGTTCAATCAACGTATGGGCGTCACGGCTGGGTATACGATCAGTTTCAATTCGCCTTCGCACCGATTTAAAGGCGCGATTGGGATGGCCGCGCGGCATGGATTGTCGCAGGCCGATGTGGATGAACTGTGGTTGGAACACGGTGATGTTTTGACCGTAATGAACAACGTTTTGCACCTAAAGATCTTAAGTCTTCCCTATCGAGCGCCCAACAGGTCACTGACACGACGTCAGCGTGAGGTGCTTCAATGGGTTGGGGATGGGAAAACAACGCAGGACATAGCGGTGCTTCTTGGGCTGACGCCTGCAACCGTCGAAAAGCATCTTCGTCTTGCAAGACAATCGCTGAGCGTGGAGACAACGGCGCAGGCTGTCCTCAAGGCTGCATTGAACAAGCAGATGTACGTATTGGATTAAATTCCAAAAAACAATAACCGTCTTGGATCTGGTTCAACGTCTTCATCCCTATTTATTTTGGATTATGAAATAATTGGTAAGGAAAACAGGACTGGCTCTTCGCTCAGATCTGATGCACATTAGCGTCGTTCCGTGAGTGGTGGCTTTAGCCTAGGAACTTTGAGAACGAGACCCCTGCAATATCAGGGCCGTGTTTTTCTCCTCTGGTGGCGGGCGTGTATTGGTCAGCGTCAGTCACCGGAACCTTACTTCGCACAAACCGGGCTTTTGCTGTATGCGCCCTGCATATCCACTGGCGGTTTTCTATACGTGGAAGTGTACAGCCTGCGGCGTCGGGGACCACCAGGTCTTGAGCGCACCAGAAAATAGGAAAAGGC
>SPLB01000177.1 GCA_004566265.1 Paracoccaceae bacterium
AGAAACCCCAGCGCCAGATATTCCGGGTAGTCGCCGATGGTCATCGCTGTGACGATTTCCTGACGGTTCAGGTAAATGGTGAGCGGGCGTTCTTCGACAACCGCGATCTCAGCCGCCCGACCGTTTTGGTCTACCCCGGGCACTGCCCGGGTGAGACGTGGAGCCTGCGGGTCAGGGGCAATCAGGTAATTTGTCTTCTTGGGTTCCGTGGCCACGGTGCCCTCCCAGGCAGCAGATCTTTTTGCCAAAGCCTAGCTGCGCGGCGGGCCGGGCACCACCACAAAACACATCCTATCAACAGCATGGACGAAAATAGGCAACACGGACCTTCCGACAGGCACGCGGGACGCTACTGGGTGTTCAGCTGCGCATTGTTGGCGGCAATGCCTGCCTGCAAATCTTCGCTGTCATTCTCGTAGTAACGCTCTGTAACAACACCTGGCAGTGTGCCGAACTGTTCTTGCAGACGCACCGGGAAGAAGGTGCGATGAAGGCTTTCAAAACCGGGGATCTGCGCCATGAGACCCGACGTCGCATTGGCACAATAAGCCCCGGGCACGCGACCATTGGACGTCGCCAGCTGAAAGGCGCGTTCGGCCTGCTCTGGTGTCAGCGCGACCTCTTGCGTGACAACATGGAAGGTTTGGCGCGCATGCGAGCTACGGTAGGCTTCGAACACGGCTGGGGTAATACCGTAGAGCACGTCGTTGTATTCTGGCACAACGTCCGCTCTGAACGATCCGGCCGGGTCAAAAATCACCCTCTGGCTGGCATTGATCATTAGGGAGGTGTGCCCGCCCTTCCCGGTGCGATTGTTGACCATGGTGATCAACATCATCGAAGGCTTGCCAGGGTCGCGGTATGCAGCTTGGGCCAAAGTCGCCGAATCTGCGTTTGGCTTCTGCGGCGAGGTAGCACAGCCTGCCAACGCCAAAAACAATCCGCCCAGCAAAAACCGCACCACGTTACCCATTTGCATAAAAGCAACCTTTCTTGCTGTCCGGCCTGCGACGCGCGGTCAAAAAGCAGAGGTCAGATCGCGAATACCGCCATGAAGACCGCGAACAGGATCAGGGCAACGCAGCTGCGTGCCACAAAGCTGATAAAACCCGCGTATGTCTTTTCCTGCACGGTGATGTCCATGGTGCCTTGTTTATGTTCAGCCATTGGTCCTTCGTCCTCCTTTTCCGGGGTCGTCTTGCATTTCTGCTTAGCGGATTTGCTGGAACCTGTCACCTCGCTATAATCACCAATATCGCCAGTTCCTGAATGCAAATTGCCGCAGGGCAAATGCACCTATTTCAGCCCTGCGCCTCGAGATCAGGGGCCAAGTCGGCAGATGTTTCGACAGCGTCTTGCATGTCCGCTTCCTTAAACGCGGCGGGTGTAAACCCATGCGGCATTGGCGTCACGTTCGCGATCCACCTTGCCTTCAAGCCAAAGGTGATTGCAATGGGCGACCGCCTCAACCAAGGCCAGCCCGTATTCACCCGCGCCGATCTCGCGCTTGTACAAGGGTTCGAAACACTGCGCGGCGGTGCGCGGTTCCGAAAGAAACTCTATCAATCGGTCCAAGGCACCGTGGTGGTTGTCGATCAACTGGCGCATCCGCAATGGCAGTCGTGAAAACGGCAACTTATGACCACCGAGGCATAAGTGATCGGGCTTAGCGAGGGTCGCCAGTCGCTCGCAAGCTTCAAGCCATTCGCCCACCGGATCTGCCTCGGGCTCTGTTGCATAAACCCCCAAGTTGGGGCTGATCGAAGACAGAACCTGATCGCCGGTGATCACCAGATTGTCATCGCGCGACCACAAAGTCACATGTTCCGGCGCGTGCCCATTCCCCATGTGCACATCCCAATCGCGCCCCCCCATACGGAACACGTCACCCTGTTTGATTCGGGTAAACCCTAAGGGCATCGGATAGACCGTGTCGGCAAAGTTAAAGGGGCGGTCGTTCTGGCGTGCCGCGAAAAACGTGGGGTCCATTCCAGCGCTGCGGTAATAGGCCAGCGTTTCTTCCGGCCAGGTTTCCTGCACGTCGAGGGTCAGCATGCGCGCAAAAAGCCAAGCTGTGCGAGAGGTTACAAGTTCTGCACCATGTTTGGACTGGAACCAGCCTGCATTGCCGACGTGGTCGGGATGATGATGGGTGACCAGCACGCGAGAAACAGGCTTGCCGCCCAAAGGGCCTGCCATGAGCGTTTCCAAGATGCGGCGGGACTTGTTTGACGACATGCCGGTGTCAACCAATGTCCAGCTGTTACCGTCATCAAATGCATAGATGTTCACATGGTCAAGTTTCATGGGCAGCGGCAGGCGCATCCATAAAACGCCTGCTGCGATCTCGATCGCCTCGCCCTCAGCAGGCGGTTCGGTCCAAGGGGTTTTCGGGGAAACGTCAGGGACCGAAGTCATGTGTCAGCTCGCCAGTTCTTCAAAAGTCAGCGCATAGGCGTCTTCAGCCCCGGCCTGGGCATGCGCCAGATAAGAGGCATGCTGCGGCAGCAGACGATTGATATAAAAGCGCGCCAGCTTTTCACGCGGGCCGCCCCGATCGACCATAGCAGCCGCGAGGTGGTAGTGACCGCCCAGCACGCGCGCAAACGCCATCAGATAAGGCACCGCACCGGCAAAACGGTCATTGAGGTCGCTTTGCGCCACCAGCCATTCGGTTGTCTCGCGCAGGCTCTCGCAGGCCTGCCAAACGCTTTCTGCCATCCGCGGATGCGTCGCGCGGGCGCGTTCGGCCTGTTCTTCGATTTCGTCAATCAGGCGGTTCGCCATGTCGCCGCCATCCATCATTTTTCGCGCCACGAGGTCCATGGCCTGGATCCCATTGGTGCCCTCGTAAATCGTCGTGATGCGCACATCCCGCGAGAACTGCGCCGCGCCGGTTTCTTCAATAAAGCCCATACCGCCGTGGATCTGCACGCCGGTTTCCGACACGCGCATCCCGACCTCAGTGCCGAAGGATTTCGCAATCGGGGTCAAAAAGGCCGCGCGGGCCGTCCAGTCCGCCTCTTTTGTCGCGGTGGACATATCGATGGCACCGGCACAGGCCAGCGTGATCGCGCGGGAGGCAAACAGGTCCGCTTTCATCTCCATTAGCATGCGGCGCACATCGGCGTGATCGGCGATGCAGTTGTTCTCGGTCCGACCCTGCTTGCGGCCCAACGCATACGCCAGCGCATGCTGATAGGCTGCTTCGGCAAGGCCAACGCCCTGGCCGCCAACCCCGAGACGGGCGTTGTTCATCATGGTGAACATCGCCGCCATGCCGCCGTGTTCCCTGCCCACGATCCAGCCCTTCGCGCCCTCAAACTGCATGACACAAGTAGGGGAGCCGTGGATGCCCATCTTGTGTTCAAGGCTGACCACATTGGCGCTGTTGCGCTGGCCGGGATTGCCGTTTTCATCCGGCAGGAATTTAGGCACAAGGAACAGTGAAATGCCTTTGGTGCCCGGAACCCCATCCGGCAGGCGCGCGAGAACCAGATGGCAGGTGTTCTCGACAAAATCCAGATCGCCCCACGTGATAAAGATCTTTTGCCCGCTCACGGAATAGGTGCCATCATCATTGCGTTCCGCCTTGGATGACAGGGCCCCCACATCTGATCCCGCGTGCGGTTCGGTCAAGTTCATGGTGCCGGACCATTCACCGGAATTCAGCTTGGGCAGATACAGTTCCTTGATCGCGTCCGACGCATGATGCTCCAGCGCTTCGATCTGGCCTTGGGTGAGCAAGGGCAACAGTTGCAGGCTGACGCAGGACCCTGAGAGCATTTCCATAACCGAGGTGGTCAGCGACATCGGCAAGCCCATGCCACCATATTCGGGATCTGCGCTCATTCCGACCCAACCGCCTTCGGCGATGGCTTCAAAGCCCTCTTTGAACCCCGGTGCAGTGCGCACGACACCGTTTTCCAGATGGGCCGGGTTCAGATCACCTGAACGGTTCAGGGGCGCAATGACTTCTTCACACATTTTGCCCGCTTCCGACAGAATTGCGGAGGCCACATCGCCAGGCGCTTCAGCGAATTTTTCTGTGGCTGCGATTCGCGCGTAACCAAGGATATCCTTTAGGATGAATTCATGTTCAGAAACAGGTGCGCGAAAGCTCATGGTGCCCCCTTTATCAGTGCAGTTCTCGCCGCGACGGTCTGTGCAAGACAGGCGCCTTGGCTTTCAGCGGTCCCACCGCTATGTACTTTGCTTTGAATGAATAGGTAAGCAGGTCGGGCAGCAGTGCAATCAAAACGCGGCGTCACCACACGAAGTGACGGAAGGGCCAATTTGACTTCATGAAACCAACGTCAGAGCAGACCCTAAGATTGTCGCCTGATGCTGCAGGCATTGCGCAAGCCGCAGAGTTCCTGCGCGACGGGTATCTGGTCGCATTTGCAACCGAGACCGTCTATGGTCTGGGCGCAAATGCCACAGACGGCGCGGCGGTGGCTTCAATCTATGAAACCAAGGGGCGGCCAAGCTTTAATCCACTGATTGCCCATGTGGCGAATGTGGCAATGGCACAAAAGCTGGTGGAATGGAATCATTGGGCAGATGTGCTGGCAGCTGCGTTCTGGCCCGGCCCGTTGACGCTGGTGCTACCTCTGCGCGACGGGCACGGTGTGTCACCGCTGGTCACGGCTGGGCTGTCCACGCTGGCCGTCCGGGTGCCCGCGCAGGACGCGGCGCGGCAGCTGCTGGTGCAGGTTGGTGGTCCCGTCGCTGCGCCATCGGCAAACCCGTCGGGCAAGATCAGCCCGACCACAGCTGCACATGTGGCGGCAGGGCTGGATGGCAAAATCGCAGCGATTCTCGATGATGGTGTCTGCGGAGTGGGGGTCGAATCCACTATTGTCGGCCTTTCCGGGGATGCGCCGATGATACTGCGCCCCGGTGGGCTTGCGGCAGAAGACATTGCGGCCGCGCTGGGTCAGCCTTTGGTGACACGCGATGCGGCAGATCCCCTAACAGCGCCGGGTCAATTGCTGTCTCACTACGCGCCGAATGCGCGCGTGCGGTTGAACGCGACTTCCGGGGATGCGGGGGAACTGCTGCTAGGATTTGGGCCGATGGAATGCGATCTGAACCTGTCGAACGCCGGCGATCTGACCGAGGCTGCGGCCAATCTGTTCGCGCATCTACATGCGCTTGATGCGCGCGGCTTGCCAATCGCTGTGGCCCACGTCCCGGAAACCGGCCTTGGCGTCGCAATCAATGACCGCCTGCGCCGCGCTGCAGCGCCGCGAGAGTAAATTCACTTATGCGTGGCCTGCTTCGGACGATAAAGAAATTGGCTCCACGCCGAGGGTTTCCAGCGCTTTGTTCCATTTTTCGTCCGGGGCGGTTTCAAACAGCAACTCAAGGCTTGCGTCCGTCGTCAACCAGCCGTTCTGGGCAATCTCCCCTTCGAGCTGCCCCGGGCCCCAGCCGGAATAGCCAAGCATCACAAGATACTTCTCTGGGCCTTTGCCTTCGGCAATGTCTTCCAGCACATCAAGGGTCGCGGTCATGGACAGGTCTTCGCTCACCTCTAGGGACTTCACCCGCGAGGTATAATCCGAGGAATGCAACACGAAGCCGCGTTGCAGCTCGACCGGTCCGCCAAAATAAACGGGCTGCGCTTTGGCCGTTGCCGAAGCTGGGATCTCCAATTGTTTCAGCAGCTCTTTAAGGCCGACCTCGGGCGTGAGACGGTTTACCACCAAACCCATCGCCCCATCGACACTATGCGAGCAGAGATACACAAGGGAATGATCAAACATCTCATCTGCGATCCCCGGCATGGCGATCAGCATTTTCCCTGTGAGATCCATCTCCAGATCGGTCATCGGCTGCCCTTTTTCTGTCTTGTTTATTCCACCTTGCCC
>SPLB01000178.1 GCA_004566265.1 Paracoccaceae bacterium
AACCGAAGCGGCCGCGCTGGAAACCGATGCTCTGCGTGCGCTGCTTGCCGAGCGGCAGGCGGGCCCGATGCAGGACGCTGCGGCCGGACGCAGCAGCACGCAGGATATGCTTGCCCGGAAAAAGACCCAGCATGGGTTATGAGCTGCGCCGCGCGGCCGGTGTTGCGCGGGATCTGGAACTGATCTTTGACTTTCTCTTTGACGCATCCCTTGCCTTTGGGGAGGACCAGCCAAGCGCCTTTGACCGGGCTGCCGAACGTATTCTGGTGATCGAAGACGCGATGGAGGCCCTGACAGCGGCCCCGCATCAAGGCACCCTGCGCGAGGATCTGTTGCCCGGTCTGCGTCAGGTCACCAAGGGCCGCGCGGTCTTCTATTTCGATGTCGCGGATGACGCAGTGATTCTGCGCGTCCTCGCCGTGTTTTACGGTGGTCAGGACCACCAGCGGCACGTGCTGCTGCGCTTGCTTGCGCCCGAGACGTCCCAAGAACAGCCCTAAAACCCCTGTTTTCTTAGTGTCTGGCAGCCCAACAGACACAAGCTGTGGAAAAACCCCTTGCAAGAATCGTAGGTAATGGACCATTAATTACGGAAAGCAGTGAATATAACGACGGTTTCCGTAACAAACGCTTCGACCAAACGGGGCACAAGCGGAGAGGTCGAGGGCAACAATGAACGAATTGACAGATCAGGTCACCCCCACAGCGGCCCAGCAGGAGCGTATTGACCTCCTCGTGGGCGAACACGCGCGCAAACTGTCCGAACGGCTGCAGGCGCATCGCGCCCAACTGTTCCCACCAGACGCCAAACGCACCCTGCGCAAGTTCACCTCGGGTGAGGCGGCAGAGCTGTTGGGCGTCAAAGACGCTTACTTGCGCAAACTGCATCTGGATGGGCGCGGCCCTTCGCCCGAAACCCGGGCCGGCGGGCGGCGCTATTATTCCCCCGAAGACATTCAGGACCTGCGCGAACTGTTGGAGGCCGGCACCAAATCCCCCGGCACCTATCTGCCCGGTCGGCGCGAGGGCGACCATCTGCAAGTGATCACCGTGATCAACTTCAAGGGTGGTTCCGGCAAGACCACCACCGCGGCGCATCTGGCGCAGAAAATGGCGCTCGATGGCTATAAGGTGCTGGCGATTGATCTCGACCCGCAGGCGTCGCTTTCGGCGTTGCATGGGTTCCAGCCAGAATTTGATCTGCTGGACGGTGGCACGCTTTATGACGCGATCCGCTACGAGGATCCGGTGCTGCTTAAGGATGTGATCCAAAAGACTTATTTCACCAATCTGGACCTGATTCCCGGCAATCTGGACCTGATGGAATTTGAACATGAAACACCCCGCGCACTGGCGCAGCGGGATAGTAACCTTTTCTTCACTAGAATTGGCGATGCGCTGCAATCGGTGGAACGGGACTATGACGTGGTTGTTATCGACTGCCCGCCGCAGCTGGGCTTTCTGACCATGTCCGCGCTCTCGGCCGCAACCGCGGTGCTGGTAACGGTGCATCCGCAGATGTTGGATGTGATGTCCATGTGCCAGTTCCTGCTTATGACCTCAAACCTGCTGGGCGTGGTCTCCGAGGCCGGCGGCAATATGAACTACGACTGGCTGCGCTATGTCATCACCCGGTATGAACCCGGCGATGGCCCGCAGAACCAGATGGTCAGCTTTATGCGGTCGATGTTTGGCGATCATGTTTTGAACCATCCCGTCCTGAAATCCACCGCGATCTCGGACGCTGGCATCACCAAACAGACGCTATACGAGGTCGAAAAAGGCCAGTTCACCCGCGCCACCTACGAGCGTGCGGTTGAAAGCCTGAATGCCGTGAATGGCGAAATAGAACATTTGGTGCAAACAGCATGGGGTCGAAACCATGGCGCGTAAAAACCTGCTCAAAGGGCTGATGGACACCCCCCCTGCCCCGTCGGATGCGGCCGAGCAGTCGGCGTCTGCCCCCGCCTCTACCCCCGTCGCCGCCCGTGTGGATGTTGCCAAGCCGCGCTATTCTTCGGGAGCGATTGGCGCCGTCAGCCAGTCGATTTTAGACCTGAAATCGCGCGCGGTGCAGGAAATCGAAACCGCGCAGATCGACATGGCCGGCCTGCGTGACCGGCTGGACGAAGATGGCGGCATTGCCGACCTTCAGGCCTCGATCGCGGAATACGGCCAGCAGGTGCCGGTGCTGCTGCGCCCGCATCCCGAAACCGAAGGTCGCTTTCAGATCGTCTATGGCCGCCGCCGTGTCGCCGCGCTCAAGGCGCTTGGCAAACCGGTCAAAGCGCTGATCCGCGATCTCGACGATCAATCCCTGATCCTGGCGCAGGGTCAGGAAAACAGCGCACGGCGCGACCTCAGCTTTATTGAGCGGGTCAACTTTGCCCGCCAGATGCGCGAGATGGGCTATGATCGCAAGATCATCTGCGACGCGCTGCATGTGGACAAAACCGTGATCTCGCGGATGATGTCGATTGCCGATCGCATCCCGGTTGAAGTGATCGAATTGGTCGGCGCCGCCCCTTCTATCGGCCGCGATCGTTGGATGAAAGTTGCTGATATCATTGAAGAATACGGCATCACCTATGCGCCGTCCCTGGCCCATGGCCAGACCTCGGATGAACGGTTCGAGGCCCTTCTCAAGGCGGTCACCCCCGGCAAGACACCGCCGCCCAAGAAAACCACACTCAAAGGCCACGATGGACGGCATTTCACCAAAATCTCCCGCGCCCGCGGGTCCTTGACGCTGACCTTTAACAGCAAACGCGCCGAGGGCTTTGACGAATGGCTGGTGGAGAATTTTGAGGATCTTCACGCCCAATTCTGCCGCGAACAAAGCGACGCAGACACCAAGGGCTGAGGCTGCCCCACCGAGGTGGGGCAGATAACGAGCAGCGCAACCAGACAGGAGGCACGAAACAGACAGAGCTATAAAAGACAAAGACCCCTCAGGACATGAATTCCCAAGAGGCCTTTTAGGTATGTAGCAATCCCTTTCTAGGCGCTCCGGTTGACGGCTGTCAACCAACACCCGTGTCGGGTGGTCGATAAAGTTTTGTCTCGTGACAGGAAATGGAACAACTGACAACGACGCCCTTTGGGCGGCGGCCGGTGACGGCTGGGCTGGTGGCCCGCGTCGCCGCCAATCGGCAGGCAGCCGAAATCGAAACTACGGACAAATGGTCCCTGTTTCGCGAACTCTCCAGCGCACGCGTGGCATTTGGGTTGAAAGATCGCACGCTGCTGGTGCTGAACGCGCTCCTCAGCTTTCTGCCCGGCAAGACGCTGGACACAGGCAAAGCGCTGGTGGTTTTCCCCTCAAACCTCGCCCTCGCGGATCGCGCCCACGGCATGGCCGAAAGCACATTACGGCGCCATCTGTCACTGTTGGTGGAAACCGGGCTGATCGCCCGCCACGACAGCCCCAATGGCAAACGCTATGCCCACCGCAACAGCCGCGGAGAGATCGCCCGCGCCTTTGGCTTTGACCTGCGCCCGCTCTTGCTGCGCAGCGCGGAGATCATCCGCACCGCCGAAGAACTCCGCACCCAAAAAGAAGCCCTGCGCAGCATCCGGGAACGCATTGTGCTGATGAAACGCGATGCGCTGAAATTCACCCTTTATGCCCAAGACAGCGCCCTGCCCGGCCCATGGCTGGACGTACTGGACCAGATAAGTCACGTCCACACCCAGCTGCGCCGCAAACTGGCGATTGGTGATCTGCAAGATATTGAGGCCGCGCTTGGTAAACTGCTATGCGAGATCCGCCGCGAGCTGGCCATTGAAACAACGGAATTGAGCGCCAGTGACGGCCAAAATGGGCGGCACTATCAGAATTCAGATAAAGACCTATTTGAATCTGAACAACGCAACGAAAAGGGTGACAACCCGACAGGACCCGCCCCACAAACGCCAAAACCCCAACCGCATATGCCGCTCCATATGGTGCTAGAGGCCTGCCCCGACATTTTGCCCTATTGCGACACACGCCCGCAAAATTGGCGCGACCTGATTGGCGCTGCTGGATTTGTCCGTGGCATGATGGGGATCAGCCCGACCGCCTGGGAAGACGCCCAACGCGACATGGGGGCTGAGGCGGCAGCTGTGACGCTTGCCTGCATTCTGCAACGCTTTGCTGACATCAAAAGCCCCGGCGGTTACCTGCGCAGCCTCAGCGCAAAGGCCGCGCTTGGCAGATTCTCTACCGGACCCATGGTTATGGCGCTTTTGAACACAAAAAACAGGGTTGCCGTATGATTTGACAGCGCCGGTCTTTTGTAGGGACAAAGGGGCATTTAAGCCGAGATTTTCATGACACAGATAACCGCCACAGATCTATTGCGCCTTACAGCAAATTGGCCCGGTAAATCCAAACCCAGCGAACACCCGGCGCTTTGGCATATGTTGGACGTTGGCGCCGTAGCGCAGTCCATCCTGCACCGTCAACCTATGGAAACCCCTGCGCTCTCTGCGGCCTTTGCCGCATTGGTCGCCCTGCATGACCTTGGTAAAATCAGCGCCTCTTTTCGCGCAATGCTGCGGGACGGTGCCGGTCAGCATTTCTATCACTGGCAACACACAGCCACGCTGCTGACAGAAATGGATGACCTGCTGGCACAGCATTTGGGCGGCGAAGCTGAAGTCAGGCGCATATTGGTCGAGGCGCTTTCTGGCCACCACGGTGGACCTCGTGAAAAACCAACAGCGGATCGTTCAGAACAGCAGCGACGGACGATTGGAACCGAGGCCCTAATAGACGCAGAACAGGCTCTGATCGCGGTGTTGTCCTGTTTCCCGGATGCCTCCCTCGCCCGGGTCACAGAACGGCAGGCCGTAACACTCAGCTGGCATTTGAACGGTCTTGTTGTGCAGTCTGATTGGATCGGCTCGAACCCAGACTGGTTCCCCCCTGCCCCGCCTGATGTACCCTTGGCGGACTATTGGCCGCAAACCCAAGCGCGGGCAGAGCAAGGGATTAAAGCCGCAGGGTTGTTTTCGTCGCAGCCCTCAGCGGGTGACCCTTCTGCGGTTCTAGGCGGTTTAGCTGCGCGACCCATGCAGGTGGCCGCCGCAGAAGAAGACCTGCCCGATGGCCCGGTCCTGACGATTGTCGAAGACAGCACAGGTGCCGGCAAAACCGAAGCCGCGCTGATCCTCGCCGCGCGGATGATGCAGGCAGGCAAAGGCGCAGGCGTTTTCTTTGCCTTGCCAACAATGGCCACCGCAAATGCGATGCTTTCACGTCTTGAGGCCGCCAGCCGCGTGCTGTTTGACGGCGCCCCGACCCTCGCGCTGTCCCATGGGCGCGCGCGTCTGTCGAAAGCTTTTCAGCGGATTAAAGGGCGCGATGCATCCAACCCCGAGGCTGGCCCCCATTGCGGCAGCTGGCTGTCCGATGATCGCCGCCGTATTTTGCTCGCGGATCTTGGGGTCGGAACGATCGACCAAGCGCTGTTCGGGGTGCTGCCGACGCGGTTCAACGGATTGCGGTTGCGGGCCCTGTCGCAACGGATTCTGGTTGTGGATGAGGCCCATGATTACGACCCCTATATGCAGGCGCAGCTGGAACGTCTGTTGCAGATGCAGGCACGTCTGGGCGGGTCGGCGATCGTGATGACGGCGACCCTTCCGGGCCCAAAGAAAGCAGCCTTTGAAGCGGCGTTCAAACAGGGGCTTTCCACGAAACCCCGCCGCGCGAGCAGTGTTTCGCGCGACACGAAAGCCCCGGGGCCAGAGGCCCCCTACCCCGTGCTCACGACGGTTGCCGGGGTTGCCAAGGGCACAAAGTTGACAGCTGTCAACTCTGCAACAGAACGCGCGGTTGCGGTCAACCGTTTGGCTGCTGCTGAGGATGCCGTGGCGCTGATCTGCACGGCGCAGGCCAAGGGCGCGGCCTGTATCTGGATCCGAAATGCGGTGGATGACGCCATTGCAGCGGTGGAGGCCCTGCGGGCCGCAGGCGTTGAGGCGGATCTGCTTCACGCGCGTTTTGCGCTCTGTGATCGGTTGGACAAAGAAGCCGCGCTGCAAAACAGGTTTGGTCGAAACAGCACGCCCGAAGACCGCCGGGGAAGAGTGTTGGTCGTCACGCAAGTGGCAGAGCAATCCTTGGATCTGGATTTCGACGTCATGGTCAGCGACCTCGCGCCCATTGGCGCGATGATCCAGCGGGCGGGGCGGCTCTGGCGGCATGATCGCCCAGAAAGCCCCGGCCGGCCGGTTCCGGGGCCTGTGCTGCATGTGCTCTCGCCCGATCCGGATGTGGTGCAGAATGATCGCTGGCTGCATCAGGTGCTGGGGGCCGGCGCCTATGTCTATGACCCGACGGTCACTTGGCGCAGCGCGCGGGCGTTGTTTGACGCGGACGCATTGGTGTCCCCCATCGGTCTGCGCCCGTTGATCGAGGCGGTGGAGGGGCAAGACCCCCTACCCTTGCCCGAGGCGTTGCAGCAAGCAGAGTTCGCGCTAGAGGGCCAAGACATCATCGAACGCAGCATGGCGCGCAATGTGTTGATCGCCGCAAATGAGGCCTTTGACCAGGACAATATGGCCAAGGTCTGGGACGACGAACACTATCCAACCCGCCTTGGCGTGCCGCAGGTCACACTGGCTTTGGCCACGCGCCCGCCCGCTGGTCTGCGCCCATTGGCAGAGGACGAGATTGACCCCTGGGCGCTGTCAGAGGTGCAGGTTTCCGCCAAACGGTTCGAGGGGATCACCCTGCCGCAGGACACGGCCGAGATTGCAGAGGTTAAGGCAGGTTGGTCAGAGGCGCGTGCGAAACACACGTTGATTGCGGTCTTGGATGCGGCTGGGCATATCACGGATTCTCTGAAGTATGACCGCGATTTAGGCATTGTTTGGCTGACTTGACACGCCGACATTTA
>SPLB01000179.1 GCA_004566265.1 Paracoccaceae bacterium
CAAATCGCTATTGCCACACAAGCGAAATACGCCGATCAGTTGAGCGCGGGGCAGGCCCGCGTGGCCCTGCTGTGGGAGGGCGCCGATTGGTTCTCTTTGGGTCTGGAGGCCGCAATCTTTGCCGTACGTCCGCGCATGGCCATGGGCTCTGTGACTCGCCTGCTGGATGTCGGCCAATGCTTTGAAGAGGGCGTACACCCATCTGCGGTGATCGACCCCACCGCAGAATTGGGTGATCATGTTTCGGTTGGGCCACTGACGGTGATTTCGCGTGGTGCGAAGATCGGCCCGGGATCGGTGATCGGCCCGCAGTGCTTCATTGGCGCAGATGTTACCATTGGCGCGCAGGCCTTTCTGCGCGAGATGGTGACCATCGGAGCGCGCGCGACCATCGGTGAACGTTTCTGGGCACAGCCCGGCGCAAAAGTGGGCGGAGATGGCTTTTCCTATGTCACACCCGAGGTTTCCGGCGTCGAAAACGTCCGCAAGACATTGGGTGACAGCGGTGATGCCCAAGCGCAAAGCTGGGTGCGCGTCCATTCACTGGGTGCTGTGACTATTGGGGACGATGTTGAAATTGGAACCAACGCCACCATCGACAATGGCACAATCCGCGATACCGTGATCGGGTCTGGCAGCAAGCTCGACAACCAAGTCCACATTGGCCACAACACCCGGATTGGGAAAGATTGTCTGCTGTGCGGGCAAGCTGGTGTCTCAGGCTCGGTGGACATTGGGAATAATGTCGTCCTTGGCGGGCAGGTCGGCGTTGCAGACAATCTCTTTGTCGGTGACGGCGTTATTGCAGCTGGCGGCACAAAGATCTTGTCCAATGTCCCCAAAGGTCGTGTGATGATGGGGTATCCGGCAGTCAAGATGGAAACCAACACAGAAATGTACAAAGCCCAGCGTCGCCTGCCGCGCTTAAGCAAGGATATCGAAGCGCTAAAAAAGGCTGTTTTCAAATAGAGCGTCAGGCATTACATCACTGTTGAACAAGCGCAACATCAAGGGCAACACCGTCATGAGCATTCAGGACAAAGTCATCGCAATCATCGCGGAGCAGGCAATTCTTGAACCATCCGACGTGACCCTTGACAGCACACTGGAAAGCCTTGGCATTGACAGCCTTGGCCTGGTCGAGAGCATTTTTGCAATCGAAGAAGAATTCGACATCTCCATCCCTTTCAACGCGAATGAACCGGATGAAAGCGATTTTGATATTTCAAATGTCGCCGTGATCATCCAGGGCATTGAAAAGCTGGTTGCCGCAAAAGGGTGACCGACCGCATGGGAAACAGATAATGAAACGTGTTGTGATTACTGGCGCAGGCACGATCAATGCGCTTGGCCATTCGGTCCCTGATACCCTGTCTTCGATGAAGGAAGGCCGCTGCGGGATTGGCGCATTGGAGTTCCGCGACATTGACCGACTTTCCATCAAAATTGGCGGTCAGGTGCGCGATTTCGAAGCTGAAGGTCGCTTTAACCGCCAACAAATAGCCCTCTATGACCGGTTCACCCAGTTCACACTGTTTGCTGCAGACGAGGCGATCAAGCAATCTGGGTTGGTCTTTACTGGCGAACTTTCCACGACCACTGGTGTTGTTTTGGGCACCGCAGGCGGCGGAGTGTCGACCTGGGACGATAACTATCGCTCGGTCTATGAAGACGGGAAAAACCGGGTTCATCCCTTCGTGGTTCCCAAACTGATGAACAATGCGGCTGCGAGCCATGTGTCGATGGAACATAACTTAAAGGGACCAAGCTTTACCGTCTCGACCGCATGTGCGTCGTCCAACCACGCGATGGCGCAGGCGTTTCAGATGGTGCGATCCGGCTTGGCAACCGCAATGATTACCGGTGGCTCTGAATCTATGCTCTGCTTTGGTGGGGTCAAAGCTTGGGAAGGGCTGCGGGTGATGTCCAAAGACGCCTGCCGCCCGTTCAGTGCCAACCGCAAGGGCATGGTGCAGGGCGAAGGCGCGGGTGTCTTCGTTTTTGAAGACTACGAACACGCAAAAGCACGCGGCGCGGAAATTCTGTGTGAAGTCTTAGGCTTTGCCATGTCTTCTGATGCTGCCGATATTGTCATGCCGTCCAAACAAGGGGCTGCGCGGGCGATTTCTGGCGCTTTGAAGGATGCTCAGCTGAACCCTGAAGATGTAGGTTACATCAATGCCCATGGCACGGGCACGGCGGCAAATGACAAAACCGAGTGCGCGGCAGTTGCCGATGTCTTTGGTCAGCATGCGGATAGACTAATGATCTCTTCGACCAAATCCATGCATGGCCATCTGATCGGTGGTACCGGCGCGGTGGAGTTGCTGGCCTGTATTATGGCCCTTCGTGATGGCGTGATAGCCCCAACAATCGGGTATGAAGAGCCCGACCCGGAATGTGCGTTAGACGTGGTTCCGAACGAGGCCCGAGACGCCAAAGTAGATGTGGTCTTGTCCAATGCCTTTGCCTTTGGTGGCCTCAACGCGGTTCTGGCTTTGCGCAAGATCTGACGCGGAAATCTCGTTTCAACGAGAAAACACCGCCTTGGGTGCCCCAAGGCGGTGTTTTTTGGAATAAAAAGGCCAGTGCTTTAGTTTGAGACCACC
>SPLB01000180.1 GCA_004566265.1 Paracoccaceae bacterium
ATGCCCGGAATTTACCCCTGTCGAAGATAGAAGACGCACTGGCGGATCAGGATGACTTGAACCCCGCTTTACTGGCACAGGCGTTTAACGTGGACTTGCCGGTTGTGTTGCGCCGTCTGGGGGCTCTCTCAGAGGAGGTGCTTGGTCGACCATCTGGACTTGTGGTGTGCGATGCCTCGGGGTCGATTCTATTTCGCAAACCCGTACGCGGTTTCAACCTGCCGCGCTTCGGTGCGTCTTGTCCGCTTTGGCCCTTGTTCACGGCGCTGACACGCCCGTATCGCCCCATTCGCCGTCGGGTCCTGCAAGAAAGTGGTTCGGCGCGGCCCTGTGATGCCTTCGCGGTGAGTTGGGCTGCGGAGCCGGTGGATTTCCAAACTGACCCGATGTTGCAGGCGATCATGCTGATCCTGCCGGAGCCTAATCCGGAAGAGGGTGACGCGCCGACGTCGTTTGAGCCACTACAAAACCTTGGCGCCAGCTGCCGGATCTGCGCGCGCCCGGCGTGTCCGGCACGGCGCGAACCCTCGGTCCTTCGGGAGGGATCGGAAACGCTTTGATCAGCGGCAATCACCGGTTTGCTTTCAAGACTGAATAATTTTGTGCCGCTGCGCTGTCAGGCCGAGTGACAATCGCAATTTCCTCGTGCATCATCTCTTCGCATCGGTAGGATCTCTTCGGCTAATTTGCTGGAAAATATGAAGCCGCGGATCCGCTGCAAGGGAAGAAGGGAGAATGGCAGGGATGTCTGCTGCGATGGGCCACGTTCTGCTTGTGGAAGACGAAACCAATATTGCTGAAGCCATTCGCTTTTTGCTCACACGCGAGGGGTGGGATGTGGATGTGCACAACAACGGTCATGACGCGGTGGCCAAGATTTCGGAGTGCGCGCCGGATTTGGTGATCTTAGATCTTATGCTGCCAGGGAAAAGCGGCCTTGAGATTATCAAAGCACTGCGCCAGCAAGCGACATTTGCAGATTTGCCGGTGCTCATGCTGACTGCGCGCGGGGCGATCAAAGATCGCGAGATGGCCGAGCGCGCCGGTGTCACGCGCTTTATGACCAAACCCTTTACCAATTCCGAAGTTTTGACAGCCGTTCGGGATTTGCGGGCGCAAGCGCTGCAACGTGCGGGCGTGTCCAAAGCCGACGCCAGTGGCGATGCCGCCTTGGCTGCCAAAGGGGACTGATCCCGGTGTCGATCCGCAATGATGGGGCAGGGACCCGCGACGAGCGCCTCGCTCCTTTTGTGGAAAAAGCCACCTACCGCCGCCGTCGTTTGATGGATATTGCCCGTCTGGCCCCAGTTCTGGGCGCTTGCTTTTTTGCGGTTCCGCTTTTGTGGCCGCAAGAGGCAGTGCGCAGCTCAACCGCGATGGTTTACGTGTTTTTTGTCTGGACCGCATTGGTGGGTTTTGCCGCTGCGTTTTCGTTTGCCGTGCGGCTTTGGGCGGCGCATTGGACCAATCGCACGGATCCCCAGGCGTTGGTCGGGCCCGTTGGGCAGACATCGACTTTGATCGGTGCTGGGGAGGTGCAGGGCGAGGCGCATGGCCTGAAAGCCGACACTACGACGTCCGGCGGCCCTGTCGCATGACGCTTCTGAATCTTCTGGGGTTCGTGTGCCTGAGCTACGTGGCGCTTTTGTTCCTTGTCGCGTTCTGGGCGGACCGGTTGGCGGAACGCGGGCGCGGGAGGCGCTTTATGTCGTCCGCATTGATCTACACATTGTCAATGTCGATCTACTGCACGGCGTGGACGTTTTACGGCGCAGTCGGGAACGCGGCGCGGTCGGGGCTGGAATATGTGACGATCTACCTTGGACCAACGCTGGTGATGATCGCTTGGTGGTGGGGGCTGCGCAAATTGGTGCGGGTTGGCCGCAGTCAGCGCATCTCGTCCATCGCGGACCTTTTGTCCTCGCGCTATGGCAAGTCCAATACGCTGGCGATCTGCGTGACGCTGCTCGCCGTGATTGGGGTGACGCCTTATATTGCACTTCAGCTTCAGTCGATTACCCTTTCATTATCCGTCTTTGCGGAAGCCGACGGGCTTCAGAGCTATGATCAGTCTGGTACGGTGTTCTGGATCGCGGCGGGACTTGCGGCCTTTGCCATTCTGTTTGGCACGCGCAACCTCAATGCCAATGAACGCCACCATGGGGTGGTCATGGCTGTTGCCCTTGAAGCGGTGGTCAAGATCATTGCGCTAATTGCGGTTGGGGTCTTTGTGGTCTGGGGGCTGGCGGGCGGTGTGTCGGATGTGCTCGACCGAATTGACGCTTCGGACCTTGGCCGATGGCAGGTGGATGGATCGCGCTGGGTTACGATTACAGTCCTGTCGGCCGCAGCTTTTGTGTGCTTGCCGCGGATGTTTCAGGTCATGGTGGTCGAAAACGAAGACGAGCGCCATCTACAGGTGGCTGCCTGGGCATTTCCACTTTATCTTCTCGTGATTTCCGTCTTTGTTGTCCCGATTGCGGCGCTTGGGCTGGAAATGCTGCCTGAGGGCACGAACCCAGACCTCTTTGTACTCAGCCTGCCGATGGCGGCGGGGCAAAAGGGATTGGCGGTTTTGTCTTTCCTAGGTGGCTTCTCATCGGCCACCTCTATGGTGATCGTGGCGGCAATGTCTCTGTCCACCATGGTGTCGAACCATATTGTAATGCCGATTTGGCTATCGTCGCAGACTGGCGATGAAGGCGCATCGATGTCAGGGGATGTGCGCAATATTGTTCTTATGGCTCGCCGCCTTGCGATCGCGGGCATTATGGCGCTGGGCTATGCCTATTATCAGGCGTCTGGTGGTGGAGATGCGTTGGCCTCAATCGGGATCGTTTCCTTTTCCGGCATTGCACAGATCCTGCCCGCGCTTGTGGGCGGCTTGTTCTGGCGGGGCGCCACACGGCTGGGTGCGCTTGCGGGGCTTCTCACCGGGTTTGGCATCTGGATTTACACCCTGTTCCTGCCTGAACTTGGTGGTGCTTTCCTGCCGCCGGACTGGCTGGAAAACGGCCCCTTCGGGATTTCGTGGCTCCATCCGCAGGCACTATTTGGAATCACCGGGCTTGATCCGATTGTACACTCAGCCCTGTGGTCTCTCAGTCTGAACACGGCTGCCTTCTGTCTGGTTTCCGTGCTGACCTTTCCGACGCCGCTGGAACGGCTTCAGGGCGCGCAATTCGTTGATGTCTTTGATCATTCTGCGGGCCCAGGCGGCTGGCTTGGTTCGGTGGCTCAAGCCGAAGACCTGCTGATCATGTCGCAAAGGATCCTTGGCCCGGAAGAGGCTCAGGCGTTTTTCCATCGTGAGTGCGTGGGTCAGGGCGGCCCCGGCCCTTTGCCGGAACCCACGCCGCGATTCCTGGAAGCGCTAGAGAAAGAGCTGTCCGCTTCCATCGGTTCTGCTGCAGCCCATGCGATGATTGGGCAGATCGTCGGCGGGGCGTCTGTTTCGGTGGATGACCTGCTGGCGGTGGCGGATGAGTCCGCGCAGATGCTGGAGTATTCCGCGCGTCTTGAGGCCCAGTCGCAGGAGCTGCAGTTAACGGCACGCAAGCTGCGCGAAACCAATGAACAGCTGACCGAGCTGAGCCGCCAGAAGGACGAATTCCTAAGTCAGGTCAGCCATGAGCTGCGCACGCCGATGACATCGGTTCGTGCGTTTTCCGAGATCCTGCGCGACACCCCTGATCTGGCGACGGAGGACCAACGGCGCTATGTCTCGATTATCCACGACGAAGCCGAGCGGCTCACGCGATTGTTGAATGATCTCTTGGATCTGAGCGTTTTGGAGAACGGGCAAGTGTCCCTGAACCTGTCCGAAGGAAGATTGAGTGAGGTGCTTGATCACTCCGTCATCGCGGCCCTTGCGGGCGCTGACACGCAGGTCGAAATTCGTAGGGACCGCGGCCGTGAGGGGCTGCTGTTGAACACCGATTTGGATCGTCTGGCGCAGGTGTTCATAAACCTCATCGCAAATGCCGAAAAATACTGTAAGGCGAAGCATCCAGTTCTCAAAATCGATGTGTTTAGCCTTGGTGATGTAGTTTGTATTGATTTTGTGGACAATGGCGCAGGCGTGCCAATTGAGAAGCGCAAAGTAATTTTTGAGAAATTTTCGAGGGTTACGCCAGAACGTGCAGGTGGATCGGGACTTGGTTTGGCCATTTCTCGCGAGATTATGTTGCGTCTTGGTGGCGACATTACTTATGTTGCTGGGAACATTGGCGCGCGGTTTCGGGTGATGTTGCCTCTTCCCCCCCCGAAAGACTTAAATTAGCTGCAATGCGGCTAAATCCGTAAAGGCCTTGGTAACCCTCACTGAGATAAAACCAGTGCAAACGGGTGTGGAAGGCTCAGGCTCATAATCGATGACTGACAAGGATCAATCGCAGCAAGACATGAAGCCGGTCGGAGGACTGGCCCGGAAACTTGCGGCGACAAAAGAAGACAAGGGAAGGGTCGGCGGGTCACTTACGCTAAAGGCGTTGCGCCGGGCTGTGGCGCGCGCCGCTGAGGATCTATGTGAATTGCCGATGGCGGTTATTGCCGCGCGGCAGAACAACCGTAAACCCGAGGATTTGACCACGCTTTTGTCCGACAAACATTTGCTGGTTGTGCTCGATTGCCCAAAGGGCCGCATTGGCGCGGCCACTCTGGACGCGGCTGCGGTTGCGGCTTTGATCCAGAAACAAACGCTTGGCGCGGTGATGGGCATTTCAAGCGAAGATCGCGCGTATACCCCAACAGATGCCGCAATGGTGGCTGAATTCCTTGAGAAGCTCTTTGGCAAAGTGGTTGCAATCCTTGAAGAGCAGCGCGACCGTGACATGTTCGAAGGCTACCGGTTTGGTGCTCAGATAGAAGATGTGCGAACGCTCGTTTTGGGCATGGAAGCCGACGAGTACCGGGTCATTAATCTAAATGTGGACCTCGATTGCGGTAAAATGCAGGGCGAGATCCGTATTCTGCTGCCTGAACCCTCTGCCGAGGAAAACGCAGAAAGCCAGCAAATCCGTGGGCCCCGGATCGGCGCTGGTGTTGGCAGCATGCGCGCCGAGCTAAGCGCCGTCCTGTGTAAGGTGAAACTGCCTTTGCGTGAATTTACCTCGCTGAAAGTGGGGGATTTGATGCCTCTCGATCAGGCTTATCTCTACGAAACAGACCTTCTGGCAATCAACGGAACGGTAGTTGCCAAAGGGCGCATGGGACAGATGAATGGGGCGAAAGCAGTTCGAATTCAGGCCGGCTCCCTCAAGATGCCGGGGCAAGGGGATGGTGGTTTCTCTGATAGCGTAGGGGGAGGGGCGACGCCTGCAGACACGGGTATGGACCTGTCTATTGCGGCACAAGGTTTGCAGGAACCTGGTGGTTTCGGTGGGGATTTGGGTGGCCTAGAGGGGGACCTTGGTGACTTGGGCGGTGGCCTAGGCGGCGATTTGGATACCGGATTACCGACCGATCTGCCCCTCTCTTTGGATGAGCCTGGCGG
>SPLB01000181.1 GCA_004566265.1 Paracoccaceae bacterium
GCTTGAGCTGGTTTTTCCCCTGACCCTTTTGGATCCGTTTGCACTGAAACTGGCCCTCCTATTCACCGCAGCCTTCCATTTTTCAAACGCCTGTTTTTTGGGGCTGAACCGGTTTTTCTGGATCTGGATCTGCGCCTATCCATCGCTGATCTGGTTCCAAGACCGAATTGTCGGCGCGATCTGAACAGACGCAATCTGCACACAGGGATCACCGTCATAAAATGATGGCTTGCCCGGCGTGACAGGATCTGCAACCTCGCGCTTATGGACCTGAGACAAGATATCCGCACCAGTTGGGTGCCGCTCAAAGCCTTCATTCTAATGGGGCTGTTTTGGGGGGCCTTTGGCGCCTATGTGCCCGAGATCAAAGCCCAAGCAGGGCTGAACGACGGGCAGTTTGGTCTGGCGCTGCTCTGTGGGGCCTTTGGTGGTTTGGCGGCCATGTGGGCGGCACCCCGTGTCGATCACAATTGGGGCGGCTGGGCCATGGTGGGCGCGGCAGGGCTGTTGATCGCAAGCTTTACACTGCCTGGTCTGGCGCTAAACTGGACCATGCTGGCCCTCGCGGTTCTGGCCTGTATGGGAACCTCGGGCTTGCTGGATGTGGTAATGAACGTCCGCCTTTCGGGGATCGAGGCCACCAGTGGTCGCGCGCTGATGAACCTCAATCACGCGCTTTATTCCTTTGCCTATGGCGGAGCTGCGCTGACGGCAGGTCTGGCGCGCGAAAGCGGTGTTTCGGCACAGGTATTTTTCCTATGCGTCTGTGCGATAGCGCTTGTGTTGGCTTCGGGCCTCTATCAGGTCGCTGGTGATGTTGCCTCGGAAGATAACAAAAAGGAAAGCCGTGTTCCGGTGCTGCTGGTGGTTCTTGCTGGGTTTGCGGGTGCAATCGCATTTGTTGCAGAACAGGCAACCGACAATTGGTCCGCCCTGCATCTGGAACGCTCTTATGGCGGTAGCCCTTCGGAAGGGGCCTTGGGACCCGCGATGTTGGGTTTCACCATGGGACTGGGTCGCCTGTGGGGGCAAGCGGTTCTTGCGCGCCTGTCGGAAGGACGCGTTTTGCGGCTGGCGGCTCTGATTTCGGCTGCCGGGACCGTTCTCGCAGCCTGGGCCCCCAGCAAGGAACTGGCAAGTGTTGGCTTTGCCATCCTTGGGCTTGGCGTCTCGGTGGTTGCCCCCATGATCCTGGCCTGGGTGGGCAAAACGGTTGCCCCCGAAAGTCGCGCCATGGCCATCTCGCGGGTTGTGTTTCTGTGCTACACTGGCTTTTTTCTTGGCCCGCCGACCCTGGGGTTGCTGGCGCAGCTGTTTGGCCTGCCTATCGCGTTTACGGTTCTGGCAAGCCTGCTGGCGATGATTTCACTTGTTCTGGTGCCTTGGATGCGCAAGTCGGCAGGCTAAGCGGGGTCAGGGTGCCCACGTACCGGTGAAATCAGCAGGAACAAGCAGGTTGTGGCGGCCAAGGTTTTCAACCGATTTCTCACCACATAGCGCCATGGTGGTGTCGAGTTCCTTGTGGATCACCTCAAGCGCGCGGGTCACGCCTGCCTGCCCCATGGCCCCCAGCCCATAAACAAAGGCGCGGCCAATCATGGTCCCCTTGGCCCCCAGCGCCAACGCCTTCAACACATCCTGACCCGAGCGAATACCGCTGTCGAGATGGACCTCAATATCGCCACCGACGGCCTCCACGATCTCGGGAAGGACCCTAATCGACGACAGCGCGCCGTCCAGTTGACGGCCACCGTGATTTGAAACGGTGATGGCATCTGCGCCCAGTTTCGCAGCCATTTTGGCGTCTTCGGCATCTAGAATGCCTTTGAGGATCACCTTGCCGCCCCACATGTTCATCAATGTCTCAACCTTACCCCAGTCGAGAGAGGGATCGAATTGCTCGGCCGTCCAGGTGCCAAGCGACCTTGTGTCGGTGATGGTGTCCACATGGCCTACAATGTTGCCAAACTCGCGCCGTTTCGCGCCCAGCATTTCGATCCCCCAAGCCCATTTGGTCATCAGGTTGGCGACGGTCTTTGGCGTCAGCTTCGGTGGGGCAGACAGGCCGTTTTTCAGGTCTTTGTGTCGCTGGCCAAGGATCTGCAGATCCAGTGTGATCACCAGCGCGGAACATTTGGCGGCCTTGGCGCGTTCAATCAGGCGTCGGGTATAGTCCATGTCCCGCATGGTATAGAGCTGGAACCAGAAGGGTTTGGTGGTTGCCTCTGCAACATCCTCGATGGAATTGATCGACATGGTCGACAGCGTGAAGGGCACGCCAAAACCCTCAGCGGCGCGGGCTGCTTTGATTTCGCCATCGGCATGTTGCATGCCCGTTAAACCGACGGGCGCGAGGGCCACGGGCATCGCCACGTCCTGACCAATCATCTGCGTCGCAGTAGATCGTCCCGCCATATCCACGGCCACGCGCTGGCGCAGGCGGATCTGTTCAAAATCCGAGGTGTTTTCGCGAAAGGTCTGCTCGGTCCAGCTGCCGCTTTCGCAATAGTCGTAAAACATCCGCGGCACGCGCCGTTCGTGCAGCCGTTTCAGATCCGCAATATCGGTAATGACCGGCATATAATCCTCCCACGGACACCTGGTAAGAATTTCTAACCAATTTAATCACCCTCAGGCAAGAGGGTGCATCGGCTGCGGGCGGAAAAGAAAACGGCGACCAGAAGGCCGCCGTGTTTGGCATCAGTCTGAGCTTGTCGAGGCAAGCTACAGTTCAGCCTTTTCATAGGCAAGGCACAAGGCCGCTGCGGAAAGACAGGTGTTAAATATGCCGACCGACTCGAACATAAGGCGTGGCATCAGTCCGTCGGTTTCTGCCGGGAAGCGCAACACCAAGACAACCGCAGCAAAGGACGTAAAACCAGAGCCAAACACTAAACGGAGTAAGGTAATCTGAGATGTTTTGCGCCCGCGTCGCCTCAAATCGCACAAATGAACAGCCCAAAACTACGGCAGGAAAACTACACTCAAAATTCTAGACCAAATTGTCTATTTTAACACGAACGGCGACCCGTAGGTCGCCGCAAAAAACGCAAGATGCGTGCTTAGCCCCGGTGCGCGCCCTCGGCGAGGGAGGCAACAAATTTCAGCACTTCGGCGGGCGGTTTGCCCGCAGCGATCTGGCTGACGATGGCAGAGCCCACAACCGCGCCATCCGCGA
>SPLB01000182.1 GCA_004566265.1 Paracoccaceae bacterium
GCCAGATTGTCGGCCAGAATGTACTTCTCGCCCACATTAAGCCAGCATTCCTCCGGCGTCCCAGTGACCTCGTAGAGGCCATAGGCAATGCCCTCTCCAAAGACCACGGCCTTGTTCGACGGGATGGTCCAGGGGGTGGTGGTCCAGATCACAACATAGGCGCCAGCGTGCTTGTGGTCGGGTTTAGAGACCCTGAACTTCACATAGATGGTGAAGCTTTCCTTGTCGTGATATTCCACCTCGGCCTCGGCGAGGGCGGTTTTTTCAACGGGCGACCACATGACCGGCTTGGAGCCCTGATAGAGTGTGCCGTTCATCAGAAACTTCATGAACTCATCCGCAATCACGGCCTCAGCATGGTAATTCATGGTGAGGTAGGGATCCGCCCAATTGCCGGTGATGCCGAGGCGCTTGAATTCCTCGCGCTGGATCTTCACCCATTTGTCGGCGAATGCGCGGCATTCCTGACGGAATTCGACCAGCGGAACGGCGTCTTTGTTTTTGCCCTTTTTGCGGTACTGCTCTTCGATTTTCCATTCGATCGGCAGGCCGTGGCAATCCCAGCCGGGAACGTAACGCGCGTCAAAGCCCATCATCTGGTGGGCGCGGACGATCATGTCTTTGATGGTTTTGTTCAGCGCGTGACCAATGTGCAGGTGACCGTTGGCATAGGGAGGGCCATCGTGCAGTGTGAAGGGCTGGCGTCCTTCCTTTTCGCGCAGGCGGTCATAGACACCGATTTTTTCCCAGCGTTCCAGCCATGCGGGCTCGCGCTTGGGCAGGCCTGCGCGCATCGGGAAGTCCGTTTTGGGCAGGTTGAGGGTATCTTTGTAATCGGGGGTATATTCGGGTGTGTCGGCGCACATGACGGTGGCGTCCTTTGAAAAATCTGGTCGGTTTGGGAATATTCGGTTCGGTGCGATCACTCAAGCACCTTTGCCCGGCGGCTCGTCTCGTCAGAGCGCCGGGTTGGTAATTCGAATAATGATGGCCACGGTGTTCAGATGTGCGCGGGTCATGAGCCGCCTTATAGGCCGCGCGCGCACGTTGCACAATAGGGGCAAGGATGCCATGAGTGGGCCAAGCACAGGAGCCTCTTCATGACAGATCAACCCCTTGCCCGGTTTGACATCACACCCGACGATATTGGCCGTGTTGTTGGCCATTTTTATGCCCGAGTTCGCGCGGATGCAGTGCTGGGGCCGGTGTTTGGCGCACATGTGACGGACTGGCCCGCGCATGAGGAAAAAATAGCCGCCTTCTGGCGCAATGCGATCCTGCGGGAGCCAGGTTATGACGGGTTTCCCATGCGCGAACATCTGTCGCGTCCTGATGTGAGGCCAGAGCACTTTCCGATCTGGCTGGGGCTGTTTCACAAGACCCTACGCGCGGAGCTCAGCGACCTGCAGGCGCTTCAATGGGGGGATTTGGCGGAAAAGATTGGCCAAGGCTTCCGCGCCGGTGTTGAAAATGCGCGCCTGCGCCCGGATCAGCCCCCTCGGCTGATCTGACGGTTGTGCCAAAGCCGGGGGCGCTCCCGCCCGGTGATTTGATCATCACAGATGACCCTCCCTCGTTGGGCGTGGCGCCGCGCACATGCGCGGCGCGTCAGCGTTTGGCGCTCTTGTCCCGCGACACAAGACCGGTGAGCGCATTCTGAATGACTGTGCGCGTGGAAGGTTTGGCGCGGACTGAGAACGGCATGGGGCGGCAGACCTCCATCGCGGCGAGGCCCACACGGGCCGTCAGCGCACCGTTCACAAGCCCTTCACCAAACCGGCGAGAGAGCTTCGACAGCACAGAACCGCCCAAAATCGGTTCGAGTAGATCATCCCCAACAGCCACCGCGCCGGTTGCCACCAGATGTCTGAACACCGCGCGGGTCAACTTCCAAGAGCTGAAAAACCCTGAACGCCCACCGTAAATCTCCGCAATCAGGCGGATCATCCGCAGGGAGGACAGAAGCGCGGTCACCACATCGGCAAGAGCCAGCGGCACCAAGGCGGTGACGGCTGCAACCTGACGGGCTGCTTGTTCAACCTCGGCCTGAGCTTTCTGGTCAAGTGGCGCGAGCAGGATGTCTTCGGCCTCATCAAGAAGCGAATCTGCGTCCAGCACGTCCGCGCGGCGTTCGGACAGACGCGCGCGGGCCCAAGCAAGGTCCTTGCGCGAGGCGTAAAACTGATCAAGGTCTGATACAATCCGGCGTGCCCGATCCAGATCGTCACGCGCGGGCTCCACCCGCTGGCGGAGTCCATCTGTAAGGCGCAACCGCGACACAGCAGCCAACTCGCGCAAGCCAAACAAACTTGCAAGACTGAAAAGCACCACGATCACAGCCGCCACGGTCCAACCCAGTAGAGGGATCCTTTCTATCAGAGCAACTGCATAATCCCAAGCGGCCAGAGATACCAACGTGCCCGTCAACCCGAGGACCAGCAACCAAAACAAGCGAGCAAGCTGCGGGCCAGCCTGCAGCGTGTTGCGCCCGGCCTCTGCGGCCGTTTCCTGCGCCGATGCGATCTGTGGGTCTGGCACCGGTGGTGCCTCCGCAACCGAAGGTGCAAAGGAAGACGTGTCATCCAAGTCAAATACAACAGGCTTTCGGCTCATACTGAGGTCTCTCCAGCAGCGCTCCAGTGATAGAGAATATCGGGCAGGCCTTCATCATTGTCGCCTGCGGTACGACGGACCTCGGCAAAGCCTTCACGCAGATAGAACCGCTGCGCGCCGGTGTTTGCCTCAAAGGTCCACAGTGTCAGCGGGCTGTGACAGGTTTTCGCGTGATCAAGAAGCGCCTTGCCGACACCTTGCCCTTGTGCGTCCACATGAACATAGAGCGCGCAGATCTCTGCCTTATCCCGGGCAACGAAGCCGACAATGCGGTCAGCGACGGCGACTGTAACCCATCCACGGTCAATCATAGTGCCGCAAAATTTTATGGCTTCGGCTTCGCAATGAGACTTCGGCATCCACGGGGTGTCGGCTTCGAACCGGTGGAGGATCGCCCCCATTTTGCCTGCATCGGTGGGTTGAGCCGCGCGCAAGGACAGGGTCATAAGCGGTCCCCAATCAGAAACTCTGCTGCGCGATCGAGACGGATATGTGGAGGCCCATCGCCCGGGCGCAGAGTCAGCGGTTGCGGCGCAAATGCCATCGACTGGTAATCCCCGTCCAGCCATGACATTGCCCCGTCACGTGCTGGTACCAGAACTTCGCTTGGATCACGTGGCAAAGCGCCGGGATAAAAGGCGGCCGCCTTGCCTGTCTCCAACAAGGTTCCACGCACGCAAGGCAGATCCGTGCCCTGATGGCTGCGCATTTCTTCGGTTGTGGCGCGCAAGGCCGCCAGTGACAGTGCTGCTGTTTCCGCACCTGAAAACTGCGCACGGTCGCGCGCTTCGCGGGTCAGCGCTTCGATCAACGCGGTCATCTGCACATGCTGCTGGTGATGGAGATGGTCGGCTTTTGTTGCCGCAAACAGGAGCTTTTCGACCCGTTTTCCGCGCAAGATCTGACTCAGGACGCCATTGCGCCCCGGACGGAAGGCGGTGAGGATATCGCCCATTGCTCGGCGCAGGTCCTCGACCGCAGCCGGGCCTGAATGCAGCGCGCTTAACGCATCTACAAGGACAATCTGGCGGTCAATACGCGAAAAGTGCTCCTGAAAGAATGGCCGCACGACGCGAGATTTGTAAGCCTCAAACCGGCGGTTCATTTCACGCGCCAAGCTTCCGCGTGAGCTCGACCCAACCGGCAAGGGCGCAAAGGTCAGCGCCGGAGAGCCGGCAAGGTCACCGGGCAACAGAAAGCGCCCGGGCGTACAGTCAGAGTACCCCGCTTGACGGGCCGCATGCAAATAGTCGGTGAAAGCAGCTGCCAAGCCCTGGGCGATCTGCTCATCATGTGCAGCGTCCCCATCAGCAGAGGTGACGGCATTCAGGAAGGATGCAGCCTCTGACCGCGCAGGCAAGCGCGCCAGCACATCGGCAGACCAGCTGGCATAATCTCTGTCCAGCAGCGCCAAATCGAGCAGCCACTCTCCGGGGTAGTCGATAATATCCAGATGCAGAATACGCGGCCCTGACACGGTGGCCCAGAACCCTTTGGGGCGGATTTTGAAGCTGAGACGCAGCTCTGATACAGAAGAGGTGCTTTCCGGCCAATGCGGTGTCGGACCCGTCAATGCCGCAAGGTGACGCTCGAAGTCAAAGCGCGGCACCGTGTCGTCCGGTTGGGGCTGCAGAAAGGCGGTCTCAATTCTCCCTTCGCGGATTGCTTCCACCTGGCCCATGCGGCCACGATCCATCAAATTGGCAACAAGCGACGTGATAAAAACGGTCTTTCCAGCCCGCGCGAGTCCGGTGACACCAAGGCGCAGACGCGCTTCAGAAAAAGGGCCGGTGAGCGTATCTCCAAAATCCTCGGCCCGGCGCATGACGCCTTCAGCCAGCCCACCAATCGCGTCTCCAATGTGCCCGATCGGCTGCAATTTACCATTCACCGGTTCTTCGCCCCGCATTCTCAGATGTTTGCTACTACATAAGGAGGCGATGCGGCCCTTGCTAGGGGGCTGGTTTGCCTGTAACTCCCCGCGCATGCCCCGTATTGCCCTCAAAGTCGAATA
>SPLB01000183.1 GCA_004566265.1 Paracoccaceae bacterium
CCAATAGGCTCAATATGCCCGCATGTTCGCCATCGCATCAGGATCCAGTCAAAAAACAGCCCCATACATCCCAAAAAGAAGTGTTGTTCGTGGCGTCCAACTGGCGCTGCTCGTGCCATGCTCATGGCACAGCTCCGAAACCGGCACCCCGTTCCCGGCCTGGCGTAGGATCGCCATGATCTGAGCGTCGCTGAATTTTGCATTCTTCATCCGAATTCACTTCGGTCATAATGCCGGAAAAATTCCACTTCTGAACACCACTATTTTTCGGGCGGATTACCAAGGGAGTGCGGAGGGTCATAAGACAGTCCAGGGGACCGTTTTCCCGCCAAACGCGCAAGCAGGGCGGCGCAAAACGCCCTATCTGGCACATGATACATATCGGCATCGACGAGCCCCGGCACCATCGCACGCAATGGCCTTAAAGTACCGGGGACCCGCTATCTGGCGACGATGGTGCGGTTTCACCGCCGAATCCGCGCCGAGTGCAATATGAACTGAATTAAGTGGCTTGGTTAGTCTCCGATGGCAGCAGACTTGGATCGCCAGATCGGCCAACTGCAGGTCCGCATCGCAAGTGCTGACCGGCGACACCACGCTTGGCTGACCCATTACAGTGGCCGTAGAGTAAATCCGTCCGGGGAAAGGGTAAGTCCGGCCCTCAGCCGATTTGTGCAACAAGGCTGCGGTGAAGCGTACTGCGTGTCGGACACGGTAAGAAGTCACTGTTTGACTGCCGCGCACTACCCTTCGAGTGCCTGATGACGCAACAGCAGAACGCCCTAAGACCACCTTTGGGCGGACAGTTACACAGCTTTCGTTGCTGACGTTTGTCAGATATGTCTTCAAGATGTCGTTTGTCTGGAGATCCTCAAATTTGCCCAACGACGTCGTGCAAGAGGGTCAACAGAGATGGGTTGGCCACTATGTGGCCAACCGGAGTCTTTTGACGAGAGTTGCTATCAGGGACTGGCCCAACTGGGTGCCCGTTCTGCTACGTCATCAGAAGCTTAGCAGCTATAGTACAGCTGATATTCCACGGGGTGTGGGGTGTGCTCGTAAGCTTCGACTTCTTCCATTTTGAGGTCGATGTAGCCTTCGATCTGGTCTTTCGTGAACACGTCGCCGGCCAACAAAAACTCGTGATCCGCCGCCAGAGATTCCAGAGCTTCACGCAGAGAGCCGCAAACGGTGGGGATATCGGCCAGCTCTTCTGCGGGCAGATCGTAGAGGTTTTTGTCCATGGCTTCGCCCGGATCGATCTTGTTTTTGATGCCGTCCAAACCTGCCATCAGCAAGGCTGCGAAGCACAAGTATGGGTTTGAGGACGGGTCAGGGAAACGCGCTTCAACACGTTTTGCCTTCGGCGACTCAGTCCACGGAATGCGCACGCAGCCGGAACGGTTGCGGGCAGAATACGCGCGCAGAACAGGGGCTTCAAAGCCGGGAATGAGACGCTTGTAGGAGTTGGTGGACGGATTGGTGAAGGCATTCAGGGTCTTCGCATGCTTCAGCACGCCACCGATGAAGTACAGAGCTTCGTCGGAGAGATCTGCGTATTTGTCACCTGCGAACAGCGGCTTGCCGTCTTTCCAGATGGACATGTTTACGTGCATGCCGGTGCCATTGTCGCCTGCGATTGGCTTTGGCATGAAGGTTGCAGATTTCCCATACGCATGTGCCACATTGTGGATCACGTATTTGTATTTCTGCAGTTCATCTGCTTGCTTGGTCAGGCTGTCAAAGATCAGGCCCAGTTCGTGCTGACAGGACGCCACTTCGTGGTGGTGCTTGTCAACTTTCATGCCCAGACGCTTCATGGTGGACAGCATTTCAGAGCGCAGGTCTTGGGACTCGTCGATCGGGTTCACAGGGAAGTAGCCGCCTTTGACGCCCGGACGATGGCCCATATTGCCGGTCTCGAACTCGGCATCGGTGTTCCAGGACGCATCGGTTGCGTCGACCTCATAGGACACTTTGTTGATGGAGTTGGAGAAACGCACGTCATCAAATAGGAAGAATTCTGCTTCCGGGCCCATGTAAGCCACATCACCGATACCAGATGCTTTCAGGTAAGCTTCGGCTTTTTCGGCTGTGCCACGCGGGTCACGCTCGTAAGCTTCACCTGTGTCAGGTTCAACGATAGAGCAATGGATGCAGATGGTTTTTTCCGCATAGAACGGATCAACATATGCACTTTCGGTGTCCGGCATCAGTTTCATGTCGGAATTTTCGATGGATTTCCAACCCGCGATGGAGGAACCGTCGAACATGAAGCCTTCTTCCAAAAAGTCTTCGTCGACCTGATCGGCCATAACGGTAACATGCTGCAATTTTCCGCGTGGGTCGGTAAAGCGGATATCCACATATTCCGCTTCTTCATCCTTGACCAATTTCAGGAATGCTTCGGTGCTCATTTGAAGATTGTCCTCCGTAGAAACATTTAAGTCTTGTGTTCGTGTGTCTTAGAGAGCGTCCGAGCCGGACTCGTTGGTCCGGATGCGGATGGCCTGTTCTACAGGGCTCACAAAGATCTTGCCGTCGCCAATTTTGTCGGTCTTGGCCGCGGCAATAATCGCTTCGATTGCGGCATCGACCTGATCGTCATCCAGAACGACTTCGATTTTCACCTTGGGCAAGAAATCGACAACATATTCTGCACCGCGGTAAAGCTCGGTATGGCCCTTTTGACGACCAAAGCCCTTAACCTCGATGACCGAAAGACCCTGAACGCCGACGTCCTGCAGCGCTTCCTTCACCTCGTCCAGTTTGAACGGTTTGATGATGGCTTCGATCTTTTTCATACCTTGGGCTCCTCGCAACCTTGTCGAAAATGGTCAGATCATCTCTAACTGTCGGCGACAATGTGTTGCGAAAGATGGGCGCGATTTCAACCAAGCCTTTTTGAGGATGTGCTTAAAAATTCAACATATAGATTAAAAAACATGCACTTTATGAATCCAAGTTTTTACTATGACTGAACTTCTGATAGCCCCACAGGTCCGAGCGATTGAAAAAGCGGCAATCGACGCAGGTCAGGTGACCGGCCTTGAG
>SPLB01000184.1 GCA_004566265.1 Paracoccaceae bacterium
ATCGAAAGTACATTGGCCATGAACATCCTCCCACACAGGAGGAATCACAAAACCGGGCCTGTGAGAACCCCCGCGCTTCAGTCGTCAAAGGCAACGCTGTAAGCGGGCGTGCGGCGGCGTTGCGTCTGAAGCTGTCGCTGGCAACGGACGCGCGGTGGGCGCTCCGGGTGAAAACCAAAGGGCATGCCCAGCCTGTCCCGCAGGTTCCCCCGCGTGGCAAGGGGAAGCTGGCTCCGCATCAGGCTTTCCTTGAAGAGCTTATCGCGCAGGATGCCGACATCACGCTCTTCGAGTTACGTGATCCGCCGACTGAGGCAGAGGGCGTTCAGGTGCATCACTCGTCCATTGCAAACCTACTGTCCCGGCTCGGGTTCACATACAAAAAAAAGTCGCTGGTTGCCACCGAGCGCGGTCGCGCCAAGGGCAGGCAACAGCGCGTGGACTGGTTCAAACATCGGCTTCCTACCATTGCGGCCATGCCCGAACGCGATGTCTTCATGGATAAAACTGCGGTGAAGACCAACCTGACGCGGCTGCGCGGAAGGGCACAACGGGGCGCGCGCCTGACGATGGATGCGCCCTTTGGCAGTTGGGGCACACAAACACTGAGTGCAGGCCTGACCCAAGATGCCCTGATCGCACCATGGGTCATCAAGGGCGCGATGGATGGCTCCGCATTTGCCGCCTACATCCGCGAAGTGCTGGTCCCCGAGATCGCGCCTGGAATCGTTGTCATCCTCGACAACCTGGCGACGCACCGGAACAAGGAAGCCGCCCAAGCCATGCGCAACCACGGCTGCTGGTTCCTCTACATGCCACCGTACTCGCCCGATCTGAACCCGATCGAACAGGCCTTCTTAAAACTGAAAGCCCACCTGCGGCGGATCGGGGCGGGACCATTCACCGACGTCTTTGACGCCATCGGCTCAGTCTGCGATCCCTACGATCCGGCAGAATGCTGGAACTCCTTCAAGGCTGCCGGATATGTCTCAGGTTAAGATCGAAACGCTTTAGGGCTGTGCCGCAGATGGCCCGAGACTGCAGGCGTTCTACAAGGGTCGCAAAAAAGGTTCGGAGGGCGCTACAGAAGTGCCCATAAAAGTGTGACGCTCATCCTCCTTTACTCCGATAACCGAAAGAACAGCAATATCGCGAAAACGGCCGTCATGGCGGTCAATTTTATAGCTTATGTCTAGAATACTATTCGTCATCCATCCTCAGGGAGCGATTGCGCGAGGCGGTCCGTTCTCCGCCCAGAAGTTTGGTATACCGGCTGACCTGGTCAGCTGAGTCGGCTGAACGCCAAACTGGTGATCTCGAACCAACCCATGATCTCCTAGGCCTGCCGGTCCAAGACACGCTCGATAGACATCTCCGCCAAACCGAGCTCGATCATGCTGGCAAGTGAGCCCGCAGAGCGAAAGTCAGTCTGGAGAAATAGGATAATGCAACTGGAGGTCAGGTTGACCGATCACACCATTGGCTGCCCAAATTTACAAGCCTCCACATCAGATAGGCTCCGCGTTTGGCTCCTGCTTCTGGGTCGTTTATGCGCGCCTTAGAAAATTCCGGCTTCCTTTGCCATGATTGCGGCTTGAGTGCGGTTCTTGGCTTCCAATTTCCGGCAGAGGGTGCGGACGTGCAATTTGATTGTGACCTCTTGCAGGTTCAGCTCACGGGCGATTTCCTTGTTGGCAAGACCGCGGCACAGTCCACTTAGGACCTCAACCTCGCGGGGACTCAGCTGCTCTATCAGTGGGTGGGTCGGTGCCTCCGCCTCTTTTCGCATCAGCTCAACCGGCACATAGGTCTCGCCTGCGCTCATAAATCTGACGGCGTTCAGCAGTGACTGTGCCCCCATAGTTTTGGGAATGAAGCCAATGGCACCGCTGTCAAGTGCCTCTTGCGCTGTGCGGTTCGGCGCGCTGCCTGAAAGGACTGCCACCCCTTTACCACCATTGGCGGCCAGGGCTTTCTTTAGCCCCTCCAAACCGTTCATCCCTGGCATGTTGTAATCCAACAGAACAAGGTCGTAGGGGCCGCTGGATTCGATTTCCTTCATCGCCAAGGGTAAATCCGTGGTGGCTGTCACTTCTGCTCCACCTTCTGATGTCAGATAGGCGGAAATCGTTTCGCGGACCATATCGTGATCGTCTGCCAGTAGAATACGCATTAAGCCAGTCAACCTATAATTCTCCCCTTTTGGTGAGTCTACAGGCGGAAGTGTTGCCAATCTGTCAACTTTTTCAACATTAACTTGCGAAAATTGAGCCATTTGTCTCACCTCGGATCTTCGATGTCATATAAGTTTACAATAAGTTAATTTTATGAAGCTCGCTCGCGCGGATCGGATTAGGTGCCTGTGCTGACGTTTACCGAACTTATACATAAGTACAGCACCCTATTCGCACGTGTGCATGCTTTTGGGCGCCACTCATGGCACATTTCGGTATCAACACCACAGCGTGAGTTCGGAGAGTAATGATGAAGAAGCTTCTCACCCTTTTGGGTTTCGTAACTGCACTTTTGATGCCGGGGGTCGCGATCTCTGAGGGCACTGTTCTTAGCGTGCGCGCCGAAGGGTCAGTGCATGACTACACTCTTGCGCAATTGCGCGCTCTGGGCGAGGTCAAGGTCCAGACCACCACCATCTGGACCGAAGGCGAACAGCATTTTGTCGGCGTGCCTCTGAGGTCTCTGATGGCCGGTCTTGGCATTCACAGTGGTACAGTTACCGCCTCTGCGGTCAACGACTATGCAGTTGTGATCCCACTTGCAGACGCCAGCGCCACGGCGCCCATTATCGCATACGAGCGCAATGGAGCGACGATGTCGTTGCGTGAAAAGGGTCCGCTTTGGGTGATTTACCCTTACGACTCTGATCCCGCGTACCGAACCGAAGAAACCTATTCGCGCAGCATCTGGCAGTTAAACAGGCTTGCGGCAGAGTGACCCGATAACGGTCTGAAAGAAGGGTAGGACAGGTTGGCAGCACGCGGGGTTCCCGAGTTTCATCGCTGGCTGATTTACACAGCCGGGATCGTCATGATATGTCTCACGGCCCAATCCATCCGTTTGGCGCATGACGTCCGGTTGAGCTTGGAAGATTTGGCTACGGCAGAAACGGACAACCTTCAATGGACCCTGTCGCAGATCGAGGTGGATCACCTAAAACTTCTAAATGCGGCCCAGAGTACAACAACAAATGCGGATCTTCGCGTGTTGCGGCGCCAGTTCGACATTTATTACAGCCGTATCGCGACAGTAAGTGAGAGCAATCTTTATGCCGTGATCAGGGTGGGTGACACGAAAGAGCGCCTGGTGCGGTTGCAAAATGGTTTGCAAGCTCAGGCTGTGTTGATCGACGGGACAGACGAACTGCTTTTGTCCCAGCGGAATCGGTTGGTCGACTTGGTCGAAGCTGACCAAGCGGACATCCGCGAGATGGCGCTGAGCGGCGTTGTAATGCAGGCAGAGTTTGCCGGGCAAAAACGCAACCACCTTTATACGCTTTTCGCTGACCTTGCCGTGGTTCTGATTGCTCTTGTTTGTGCTTTGCTTACGAC